>JAEUKM010000305.1 GCA_016793085.1 Rhodospirillaceae bacterium | reverse complement strand
AAGTGCAGGAGATGATCGACATCTGCGATTTCGCAGTCGGTCTGTCGCGCCAACTCTACGGCTTGACGATCGCCACTGAACGCGCCGGCCATCGCATGATGGAAACCTGGCATCCGCTGGGCGTTGTCGGCGTGATTTCCGCATTCAATTTCCCCGTCGCTGTCTGGTGCTGGAATGCAGCACTGGCTTTTGTGTGCGGCGACAGTGTGGTCTGGAAGCCATCTGAAAAAACGCCGCTCACGGCTGCGGCCGTACAAAAAGCATTTGAGCGCGCAGCCGCGAAGTTTAAAGACGCACCGGCTGATTTGTCCGTCGTTGTGCAAGGCGGTCGCGATGTAGGCGAAGTGCTGATTGACCATCCACGCGTACCGCTGGTGTCTGCAACCGGCTCGACACGTATGGGGCGCGATGTAGGCCCTCGCCTGGCCAAACGCTTCGCCCGCGCACTCCTGGAACTGGGCGGCAACAACGCCGCCATCATTGCGCCATCTGCGGACTTAGCACTCGCACTGCGCGGTGTCTCATTCGCGGCCATGGGCACCGCAGGCCAGCGCTGCACCACTCTGCGCCGTCTGTTCGTGCATGAGAGCATCGCGGACAAATTCATCGGCTCGCTGAAAGCAGCTTATGCGTCGGTAAAAGTAGGCGATCCGCGCAGCCCGGACACATTGGTAGGGCCTTTAGTTGACGCGGCGGCGTTCAACGCGATGCAACAGGCCCTGCAGGCCGCACAAAAAAACGGCGGCAAAGTTCTTCACGGCGAACGCACCGATGTCCTGGGCGATAAGTCGTTTTATGTGCGCCCGGCGCTGGTTGAAATGCCAGGGCAAACCGGACCAATGCTGGAGGAAACCTTCGCGCCCATTCTTTACGTCGTGCGTTACAAAAACTTGGGCGAAGCCATTGCCTTGCAAAACGATGTCGCCCAGGGATTGGCATCATCCATTTTCACAACCGACATGCGCGAGGCCGAGCACTTCATGAGCGCGGCAGGCTCAGACTGCGGCATTGCCAATGTCAACATCGGCCCTTCGGGTGCTGAGATCGGCGGCGCATTCGGCGGCGAAAAAGAAACCGGCGGCGGACGCGAGGCCGGTTCCGACAGTTGGAAAGCCTATATGCGGCGTGCGACGAATACGGTGAACTACTCGAACACCTTGCCGTTAGCGCAAGGCGTACGCTTCGAGATCGACGCAAGCTAGCTTATTTGCCGGCGATTGTTTCGAGATACGTCAACGCAGTCAGCACGTGCGCTTTCACACCAATCGGCAACACCGCTTCATCGATATCGAACTTATCACTGTGGTTCGTGGGGGCCGCCGCATAGGTGGTAAAATTCGGCGTCGAGCCGAGGATGTAATACACGCCCGGCACAGCGGCTAAGTAATACGAAAAGTCTTCTGCCGCCCCGCGGAACAAGGCATTTGTTTTGACACCTTGCGGCCCGGCCGCCGCTTGCAAGGCCGGCAGAACTTTATCAAGCAAGGCCGGATCATTAGCTGTCACGCGCGCGACTTCCTGAAACGTGACCTCTGCGGTTGCACCGTAGTTCGCAGCCAGGCGCTGCGTTGCGTCACGCACCATGTTCTTCAGGAATTCCATGCGCTCCTGATCGAACGTGCGGATTGTACCCAGGAGCTCAGCGGTTCCCGGAATAATGTTCACGCGGTTTCCCGCTTGAATAGACGCGACGGAAACAACGCTGGGTGTTTCAAACACATTCACTTGCCGTGATGAAAGCGTGGTCAACGTCTTCACGACGTCGGCTGTAAGATTGATGATATCGGTCCCTTCCCAGGGGCGGCCGCCGTGAGTTTGGCGGCCCGTCAGTTTGATATTGATCGAGGTCGCCCCCGATAAGAAACCATTGGGCCGCACATCGATTTGCCCCACCGGCCCCGGCTCCACGTGCAACCCAAATATTGCGCTGGGTTTGGTTTTATCGAACACGCCTTCTTGAAGCATCAAAAGCGCGCCGGCGATTTCGCCTTCCACGCCTTCTTCGGCGGGCTGGAAGATAAACATGATCGTGCCCGGAATTTCGGCGCGCATCCCCGCCAAAATTTCCGCAGCCCCCATCAGCATTGCCGTATGCGCATCATGTCCGCAGGCATGCATTACGGGCGTTTTTTTACCAGCATAGTCCTGCATGACCTTAGACGCGAAAGGCAGGCCGGTCGCCTCGAGAATCGGCAGCGCGTCCATATCGGCCCGCAAAGCCACAACGCCACCGGGGCGCCCGCCTTTTAGAATGCCGACGACGCCCGTATGGGCGATACCCGTGCGCACTTCGTCAAAGCCAAGTTTTTTCAAGTGCGCCGCTACAATCCCCGCCGTGCGGCGCTCCATGTTGCCAAGTTCCGGGTTTGCGTGAAAATCCCGCCGCCATGCCACGACTTTTGCGGTAACGGCTTCAACCTTGGGCGTGACCGCGCTGACGCTAGGTGATGCCGCATTTGGAACATCGGCGGCCTGCGCCGGGCTTAAGGACAGAACGCCCGCACTGAGACCAATGGCCAGCCAACTCGCACAATAACGCCGCATGGTGTTCTCCAATGGCAGGATCAAGCCCGAAAAAGCGATAATATCGAAATCTCATTAATCCGAAACCGAGGGCCTTGTACAGCCGCTGTGCAAAAATCCACATTTTCCGCAAATTTCGAGATTTAAAATTTCGAAAATTTTAGCTAAAACCAGCTATGCCGAGTCTCTTCGCCGGGACGCGGTGGTTAGCCGCGGGAGCCTGCATGTCGCCCCGCACAGCAGAGTTATGGATTGAATGAACAAAGTCAGCGTCCCGCCGTCGACCGTAGCGACCAGCAACATCGGTCAATTCATCAACGGCCGCAGTGTGCAGTCCGGGCGAGCGACCTTCGAGAACCGTCACCCGGCCACCAATGCCGTGATCGGCGTGGTACATGAGGCCGACGCCGACCTTGTCGATCAGGCGGTCGCCGCCGCCCGTGCGGCCTTAAAAGGCCCCTGGGGGAAAACCACACCGCAGGAACGCGCAACCATTCTGCGTAAGGTTGCCGCCGGCATTACGGCACGTTTCGATGAGTTTCTCGCAGCCGAGATCATGGATACGGGCAAGCCCGTCTCGACAGCTTCACACGTCGATATTCCGCGCGGCGCGGCTAACTTCAACTTTTTCGCCGACCAAATCCTCACCGTCGCCAACGAAACCTTCAACACGCCCACACCCGATGGCCGCGTGGCCCTCAACTACGCCTTGCGCAAACCGCGCGGCGTGATTGCCGTCGTGTGCCCCTGGAATCTGCCGTTACTGCTGATGACCTGGAAGGTTGCGCCCGCGCTGGCCTGTGGCAACACGGTGGTGGTGAAACCCTCTGAAGAAACGCCCGCGACCGCAACCCTGCTGGGTGAAGTGATGAACGAAGCAGGCGTGCCGCCCGGCGTTTACAACGTCGTGCATGGGCTTGGCCCGCACAGTGCGGGCGAGTATCTCGTCAGCCACCCCGATGTTGACGGCATTACCTTCACGGGCGAAACCCGCACGGGTGCGGCTATTATGAAGTCTGCAGCGCAGTTTGTGCGCCCTGTGTCGTTTGAATTGGGCGGCAAGAATGCCGCACTGGTGTTTGCCGACGCCAATATGGATGCCGCCATTGAAGGCACCATGCGCTCAGTGTTCGCAAATTGCGGCCAGGTTTGCCTGGGCACGGAACGGGTGTACGTGCAGCGCCCGATTTACAACGAATTTGTCGCGCGCCTGAAACAAGGCGCGGCTGTGCTTGTCTCAGGCGATCCGTTCGCCAAAGGCACCACGCTGGGGCCGGTGATCAGCGCGGAGCACAAACAAAAGGTGCTGTCGTTCTACGCAAAAGCCCGCAGCGAAGGCGCTGAAATTATTCACGGCGGCGGCGTGCAAGATATGCCCAGCCCTTATACGGACGGCCATTGGATCGAACCCACCATTTGGACCGGACTGCCGGAAACATCGGCCATTATGCGCGATGAAATTTTCGGGCCTTGCTGCCACATCACACCATTTGACGATGAAGACGCTGCCATCGCCATGGCGA
>JAEUKM010000297.1 GCA_016793085.1 Rhodospirillaceae bacterium | reverse complement strand
GAGGCCAGCATCAGCGTGCGGGCTTCCATCTGCGCCTCGAGCGATAGCGGCACGTGCACGGCCATCTGGTCTCCGTCGAAGTCGGCGTTAAACGCGGTGCAGACCAGCGGGTGTAGCTGAATGGCCTTGCCTTCGATCAGCACAGGCTCGAACGCCTGGATGCCGAGGCGGTGCAAGGTCGGCGCGCGGTTCAGCAGCACCGGATGCTCGCGGATGACCTCTTCCAGAATGTCCCACACTTCGGGACGTTCCTTCTCGACCATGCGCTTGGCGGCCTTGATGGTCGTGGACATGCCGTAGATTTCAAGCTTCGAGTAAACGAAGGGCTTGAACAGCTCCAGCGCCATCTTTTTCGGCAGGCCGCACTGGTGCAGCTTCAGTTCGGGGCCGACGACGATGACCGAACGGCCCGAATAGTCGACGCGCTTGCCGAGCAGGTTCTGGCGGAAGCGGCCCTGCTTGCCCTTCAGCATGTCGGACAGCGACTTCAACGGACGCTTGTTGGCGCCGGTGATAGCGCGGCCACGGCGGCCGTTGTCGAACAGAGCGTCGACCGATTCCTGCAGCATGCGCTTTTCATTGCGGATGATGATATCGGGCGCGCGCAGCTCGATCAGTCGCTTCAAGCGGTTGTTGCGGTTGATGACGCGGCGGTAGAGGTCGTTCAGGTCGGAGGTGGCGAAACGGCCGCCGTCCAAGGGCACCAGCGGGCGCAGCTCCGGCGGAATGACCGGAATCACTTCCAGAATCATCCATTCGGGACGCGCGCCCGAGGTGATGAACGCTTCCACCAGCTTCAGGCGCTTCACCAGTTTCTTGCGCTTGGCTTCCGAGCCGGTTTCCTTCAGCTCGACGCGCATGGTTTCGCGTTCTTCTTCCAACTTCACGTTGGTCAGGGCTTCGCGGATGGCTTCGGCGCCGATGCCGGCGCGGAAGCTGTCTTCACCGAACTCTTCCTGGGCTTTCAGGTATTGATCGTCGGTCAGCAGTTCGTACTGCTGCAGCGGCGTCATGCCCGGCTCGAGCACGATGTGGTGTTCGAAGTACAGGACGCGTTCCAGGTCCTTCAGCGTCATATCCAGCAGCAGGCCGATGCGGCTGGGCAGCGACTTCATGAACCAGATGTGGGCAACGGGCGCGGCCAACTCGATGTGGCCCATGCGCTCGCGGCGGACCTTCGACAGGGTCACTTCCACGCCGCACTTTTCGCAGATAATGCCCTTGTACTTCATGCGCTTGTACTTGCCGCACAAGCACTCGTAGTCCTTGATGGGTCCGAAGATGCGCGCGCAGAACAAGCCGTCACGTTCGGGCTTGAAGGTGCGGTAGTTGATCGTCTCGGGCTTCTTGATCTCGCCATAAGACCAGGAGCGGATTTTTTCCGGGCTCGCCAGCGAGATCCGGATTTGGTTGAAGGATTCCGCAGTGCCTTGGACTTGGCCGAAGATCTTTGTCAGTTCGTTCATGTCGCTCGTCTCCTAAAGGAGTTCGCTTCTTATCTTTGCCGCTTATCTTTTTATCGATGCGCGAGGCCCCTCTGCACGGGGCCTTGCGCCGTAGTGTCGTTGATCAGCTTATTCCTCGGCGGCGTGGCTCAGTTCCACATCCAGGCCCAGCGACCGCATTTCCTTCACCAGCACGTTGAAGGATTCGGGGATGCCGGCCTCGAAGGTGTCTTCGCCGCGCACGATGGCTTCATAGACCTTGGTGCGGCCCGAGACGTCATCGGACTTCACGGTCAGCATTTCCTGCAGCGAGTACGCCGCCCCGTAAGCCTCGAGCGCCCACACTTCCATTTCGCCGAAACGCTGGCCGCCGAACTGGGCCTTGCCGCCCAACGGCTGCTGGGTGACCAGCGAGTACGGACCGATCGAACGGGCGTGGATCTTGTCGTCGACGAGGTGGTGCAGCTTCAGCATGTAGATGTAGCCCACCGTGACCTTACGGGTGAATTCCTCGCCCGAAGTGCCGTCGCGCAGCGTGACCTGGCCCGAAGAATCCAGACCCGCCTTCTCCAGCATGTCGACGATGTCGGCTTCGTGCGCGCCGTCGAACACCTGCGTCGCCACCGGAATACCGGGGCGCAGGTTTTCGGCGACGTCCACCAGCTTCTGATCGTCGAGGTCCTGGAACTCGGTCTTGTAGGCCTTCTCGCCGTAGATTTTCTTCAACAGCGAGCGCAAGTCGCGGTCCGACTTGCCGGCGTTGTGGGCATCGACCATGGAACCCACCTGCAGGCCCAGCGCGCGACAGGCCCAGCCCAGGTGCGTTTCCAGAATCTGACCGACGTTCATGCGGCTGGGCACGCCCAGCGGATTCAGCACGATGTCGACCGCCGTGCCGTCTTCCAGATACGGCATATCTTCCATGGGCACGATTTTGGAAATCACGCCCTTGTTGCCGTGACGGCCGGCCATCTTATCGCCGGGCTGCAATTTACGCTTCACGGCCACGAACACCTTGACCATCTTCAAGACGCCCGGCGGCAGTTCGTCGCCGCGCTGCAGCTTCTCGACGCGGTCCTCGAAGCGCTTCTCGATCAGGCCGACGGAGTAATCGAGAGACTTCTTCATCTCTTCGATTTCTTCCATGGCGCCATCGTGCTGGATCACGAACTGCTTCCACTGGCCCTGCGTGTACTCGGCCAGCAGTTCCTCGGTGATCTTGGTGCCGGCGGCGGCCTTCATGCCCTTGGGGCCCGAGACGATCTTGCGGCCGACCAGAAGTTCTTTCAGACGGTCGTAGAAAGAGCGTTCCAGAATGGCCTTCTCGTCGTCGCGGTCTTTCGCGAGCTTTTCGATTTCGGCGCGTTCGATGGCCAGGGCGCGTTCGTCTTTATCGACGCCGCGGCGGTTGAACACGCGCACTTCAACGATGGTGCCCTGGGCGCCCGGCGGCACGCGCAAGGACGTGTCACGCACGTCCGAGGCCTTTTCGCCGAAGATGGCGCGCAGCAGTTTTTCTTCCGGCGTCACCGGCGATTCACCTTTCGGCGTCACCTTACCCACCAGAATGTCGCCCGCCTTCACTTCGGCGCCGACATACACGATGCCCGCTTCGTCGAGATTCTTGAGGGCTTCTTCACCGACGTTCGGAATATCGCGCGTGAGTTCTTCCTGGCCCAGTTTGGTATCGCGGGCCATGACTTCGAATTCCTCGATGTGGATCGAGGTGAACACGTCGTCGCGGACGATGCGTTCGGAGATCAGGATCGAGTCTTCGAAGTTGTAACCGTTCCAGGGCATGAACGCGACGAGCACGTTGCGGCCCAGGGCCAGTTCGCCCAGCTCGGTCGAGGGACCGTCGGCCAGGATATCGCCCTTCGAGACAATATCGCCCACCTTCACCAACGGACGCTGGTTGATGCAGGTGTTCTGGTTCGAGCGCTGGAACTTCTGCAGACGGTAGATGTCGACCGCCGGGGTGGTGGTCGAGGTATCGGCCGTAGCGCGCACAACAATGCGTGTCGCATCGATCTGCTGAATGACGCCCGAGCGGCGCGCCACAACCGTGGCGCCGGAATCGCGCGCCACCGCTTCTTCCACGCCCGTGCCCACCAACGGGGCCTCGGAGCGGATAAGCGGCACCGCCTGACGCTGCATGTTCGAGCCCATCAGCGCGCGGTTGGCGTCGTCGTTTTCCAGGAACGGAATGAGCGCCGCGGCCACAGACACCAGCTGCTTGGGCGACACGTCCATGTAATGGACTTCGGACACAGGCAGGAACACGTTTTCGCCGGCATGGCGGCACAGCACCATCTCGTTGACGAACTTGCCCTTGGGGTCGAGCTGCTCGTTGGCTTGCGCCACGTTGTAGCGGCCTTCTTCCATGGCGGAGAGATAGACCACATCATTGGTGGCACGGCCGTCTTCCACCTTGCGGTACGGCGCTTCGATGAAGCCGTACTGGTTGACGCGGGCATACGTCGCCAAGCTGTTGATCAGGCCGATGTTGGGGCCTTCGGGCGTTTCAATCGGGCAGATGCGGCCGTAGTGCGTCGGGTGCACGTCGCGGACTTCGAAGCCCGCGCGTTCACGCGTCAGGCCGCCGGGGCCCAAGGCCGAGAGGCGGCGCTTGTGCGTCACTTCAGAGAGAGGATTCGTCTGGTCCATGAACTGCGAAAGCTGCGAGGAGCCGAAGAACTCGCGCACGGCGGCGGCCGCAGGCTTCGCATTGATCAGGTCGTGCGGCATGACGGTATCGATATCCACCGAGCTCATGCGTTCTCTAATTGCACGTTCCATGCGCAGCAGGCCGACGCGGTACTGATTTTCCATCAGCTCACCGACCGAGCGGACGCGACGGTTACCCAAGTGGTCGATATCGTCGATTTCGCCCTTGCCGTCCTTCAGGTCCACCAGGACCTTCACGATGCGCAGGATGTCGTCCTTGCGAAGCACGCGGACGGTATCGGGCACATCGTCATTGGTCAGGTTCAGGCGCGCGTTCATCTTCACGCGGCCCACGGCCGAGAGGTCATAACGTTCGGAATCGAAGAACAGGCCCTGGAACAGCGCTTCGGCGGTTTCCAAGGTCGGCGGTTCGCCGGGGCGCATGACGCGGTAGATGTCCACCAGTGCTTCGTCGCGGTTGGTGTTCTTGTCCAGCGACAGGGTGTTGCGGATGTACGGGCCGATGTTGACACCGTCGATGAACAGCGTCTTGAAGGTATCGACGTTGTTGTCGTCAAAGGCCTTCACGTGGTCGGCGGTGATCTCCTCGCCGGCTTCGATGTAGATTTCACCGGTCTTGGTGTTGACCACGTCTTCGGCGGCGTACTTGCCCACCAGTTCTTCAGGCTGCAGGCGCAGTTCCTTCAAGCCTTCCTTTTCCAGCTTGTTGGCCAGACGGGGCGAGAGCTTCTCGCCGGCTTCGATCTTCACGCGGCCGGTATCGGCGTCCACCAGCGGGAACAAGAGCTTCACGCCCTTCATCTTCTGAGCATCGAACGCGGTCACCCAACC
>JAEUKM010000292.1 GCA_016793085.1 Rhodospirillaceae bacterium | reverse complement strand
TGATCCTCGACACCTTGGCGCAGCCCGTCAGCCAGTTCGGCGCCAGGGCCTATGGCTGCGGCGTGCTGATCCAGGACGCCATCGCCACGCATCTGAGGTCGGCGCTGACGCATCCGCATTTAAGACGCCTGGTGCGGGAAGACCGCCTCAGCGCATAGGGGAAATTCCCAAGAGGTTATCGGGGCGCGGCCAGGGTTGCGATTTTCGCCGCTTCGGCGCGGCCCGAGACGTAAATCCCCAGCCTTGCATTCACCGCCTGGAAGCTGGTGGACACCCCCGACAGCGGCTCGTGCAGGCCCACATAGAGCACGCCGTCATCGCTCATGGAGCGGCCAAGTTTCTGCAACACGGCGAACTTGGTCTGCATGTCGAAGTACGGCAGCACGTTGCGGCACAGCACCACATCGAAGCGCCCAAGCGGGAACAGGTCGTCCATCAGGTTCCAGACCTTCAGCTCGGCCATGCCGCGAATGGCGTCTTTTAGCCGCCAACTGTCGTCCTCTTTCTGGAAATGTTTCAGCAGCATGCGGATGGGCAGGCCGCGCTGCACCTCGAACTGCGAATACAACCCTGTCGCGGCGTACGTCAGCGCCGGAGCCGACAGGTCGATGCCGATGATTTCAGCCGTCCAGCCCGCCCAGGCCTCGCGCGCCTGATCGAGAATCATGGCCAGCGAATAAGCTTCCTGCCCCGTCGAGACGCCCGCGCACAGGATGCGCAGCGTTTTCTTCGCCTTGCGCGTGGCCAGCAGGTTGGGCAGCACGGTATGGCGGAAATGTTCAAACGGTTTCCAGTCACGGAAGAAACCCGTGTCCTTGAACATCATGGCTTCGACCACGTGCTCGGCCACGGCTGCCTCACCGTTCTTCAAGGCGGTCAAAAGTTCAGCCAGCGTTTTGAGGCGCTTCTGGCGCACCACCGGCATCAGCCGGTTCTCGACCAGGTAGCCCTTATCCTTGGTCAGGACGAGCCCGGAGCGCTCCTTCAGCAGGCGGGCCAGGAACTCGAAATCATCGGGCTGCATGCGCAAGCCCTGCAGTGGCCGTGATGATGAAGCTGATGCGCGTGCGGGGCGGCAATGATCGCTGCTCCGTTAATCGAGCGCACCGAGAATGGTGAGCTTCGAGCGCACGATCTCGCTGTCGAACGGCTTCATGATGTATTCGTCGGCCCCGGCGTCCAGCGCGCGTTCGATATGATGCACTTCGTTGTCGGCGGTGCAGAAGATGACGATGGGTTTGTCGCCGCCCGGCAGCTTGCGCAAGGCGGTCACGAACATCAGCCCATCCATGACCGGCATGTCCCAGTCGACGATGGCGACATCGGGCATGCGGATGCGCACCGCCTCGATGGCCTTTTCACCGTCCTCGGCCTCGTCGGGGTCGAAGCCCAGCTCGAACAGAATCTTCGACGCCACACGCCGGATGATCCGCGAGTCGTCGACGATCAGACACTTCTTCATTGCCGCACCGTAACCATACCTTCACACCAGCGCCGGGCTTCAAAGCTGTCGAGCTTCCTCATCTGGGGACAACCGTAACCAATCCGCGGGCGGATGGCTACCCTTGCTCAGACGGGGTTTTTCCGGCCCTACGGTTGTGAAGGCAGGGTGGCGGTGGCTTTCAGGCCGCCGTCGGTGGCCGCAGCCGAGAGTGCGCCGCCGTAGTGTCCGACGAGTGCATGCGCGTACAGAGCCTGCACGGTCTTGGGCGAGAGCGTTGCCGCTTCGGGCGCGGCCAGCACCGCCAAAAGATCGCGGCGCGGATCGAGGTTGGGCGAAATGTCGCCGCGCGCCTCGGCCGAAACGCTGATTGCCGCACCGTTTTGCGCCATGGTGACGACAACACCGCTTAAGCGCGGCACACTTTCGCCCGCGACAAGAATAAGATTGGCCAGAACCTGCGGGCCCTGACCGTTCGCCACGTTGCCCAAGGCCGCCAGGGCATCGGGGGCAGGCCAGGTCACGCGCGCCGGACCGGACGGCCCGGCGATGGCTTCGAAGTAATGGGCAACCGTGCTTTGCAAATCTTTCAGCGCCGCGGCCGAGCCCGCCGTGCCCAGGGCCAGACGCAGGAATTTCAGTTTGCGCGCAGCGGCCGCCGAACTGTTGGCAATAAGCTGCAGGGTTTCAGCATCGACGGCGGCCGGGTCGCCGCCCACCAGTTCCACGCCCGCGGCCACGGCCCCCACGGGGCCGGCCAAGTCATGGCACAGCCGCGTGCACAGCACCTGGGTGAGAGCAAGGGCGTCTTTCATCGGCGCTTCAATTCCATACTTCAATCGCGTGTGGCGCGGAACATAAACCAGTCTTACCTTAGCAAAGCGCCAAAGGCACCTGAAAGGTCGAACACCGATGAGCCAGAGAATATGAGCGCGGCGGATACATCAGCTCTTGTGCCCGGCGTGTTCGTGCGCAACCCCGCAGCCCCCGAGTGGGGCCTGGGCCAGGTGCAATCGGCGGTGGGCGGGCGCGTGACGGTGAATTTCGAGCATGCGGGTAAGCAGGTGATCCGGACAGAGGTTGTTGCCCTGGACATCGCCGATCCGGACGCACTCCCTGAGGCGCACGAGGGCGGAACCGCTGCGCAACCGCGCCTGAAATAGTTGAAAGAATAAGGGTTTGGCCTCTCTTGGCAGGGACCGTTTGGCCTTATATTGATGACGCCTGATCCTGTTGAACCGTTTGAGCCCGCAATGATAGATCCCTTTGGCCGGAGCATTTCGTATTTACGCGTGTCGGTGACCGACCGCTGCGATTTGCGCTGCGTCTATTGCATGTCGGAAGACATGACCTTCCTGCCGAAAAAAGACCTGCTCACTTTGGAAGAGCTGGACCGTATGTGCTCGGCGTTCATCGGGCTGGGCGTGAAGAAACTGCGCATCACCGGCGGCGAGCCCCTGGTGCGCAAGAACGTCATGAGTCTGTTCAACAGCTTAAGCCGCCATCTCGTCTCGGGCGACTTGCAGGAACTGACGCTGACCACCAACGGTACGCAATTGGCGCAGTACGCGGCCCCCCTGAAGGCGGCGGGCGTTGCGCGCATCAACGTCTCGCTGGACTCATTGGACGCCGCGCGCTTCAAAGCCATCACCCGCTGGGGCAACCACGCCGAAGTGATGAACGGTATTGCGGCCGCCAAGGACGCGCACCTGAAGGTGAAGATCAACACCGTGGCCCTGCGCGGCGTGAACGACGACGAGTTCGACGACATGTTGGCCTGGACGGGCGCCAACGGCTTCGATCTGGTCTTTATCGAGACAATGCCCATGGGCGAAACGGGCACGGACCGTACCGAGCAGTACCTGCCCTTGTCGATGGTGCGCGCCAAGCTGGCCCGCCGCTGGACGCTGAAAGACATCTCCGACAACACCGGCGGCCCGGCGCGGTATACCCGTTGTATCGAAACCGGCGGACGTGTGGGCTTCATCACGCCCATGACCCACAATTTCTGCGAAAGCTGCAACCGCGTGCGCCTGACCTGCACCGGCCAACTTTACATGTGCCTGGGCCAGGACGACGTGGCCGACCTGCGCGCACCTTTGCGCGCCAGCGAAAGCGACGAACGTCTGATCGCGGCCATCCACAACGCCATTGCGCGCAAGCCCAAGGGCCACGACTTCATCATCGACCGGCGGCACAACAAGCCTTCGGTCAACCGCCACATGAGTGTCACCGGCGGCTAACCCGCCGTTTGTTTGTTTTTCCTGGACCCATTGTTTCATGTCCCGTTCCCGGATTGCCTTCATCGCCTCGGACGCCCCTCTGGCCATACAGGCCGTTAGCGCCTTAAGCGCGGCCTACGGCCAGCACGCGCCGCAGGACGCCGACGTGATCGTGGCTTTGGGCGGCGACGGCTTCATGCTGGAGGCCCTGCACAACCACATGAACCTGAATGTGCCCATCTTCGGCATGCACCGGGGCACAGTGGGCTTTCTGATGAACAAGTACGAAGACACGGGCTTGCGCGAGCGCCTGGCCGCCGCCCAGGAAGTGACGCTGCACCCCTTGCGCATGGACGCGGTGGCCAGCAGCGGCGCGAAACACTCGGCGCTCGCCATCAACGAAGTCTCGATGCTGCGCCAGACGCGCCAGGCGGCAAAGATCCGCGTTTCCATCGACGGGCGCGTGCGCATGAACGAGCTCATCTGCGACGGCGCCCTGGTGTGCACCCCCGCCGGCAGCACCGCCTATAACCTGTCGGTGCACGGCCCGGTGTTGCCGATCGATTCCAACATCCTGGCGCTGACGCCGATTGCCCCGTTCCGGCCCCGGCGCTGGCGCGGAGCCATTCTGCCCCACACGGCCTCGGTGCATTTCGAGATTCTGGAACGCGATAAGCGCCCGGTCAGCGCGGTTGCCGACCGCGACGAAGTGCGCGATGTACAAAGTGTGACGGTGTCGGAAGACCGCAAGGTGAAAATCCGCATGCTGTTCGACCCCGAGATGAACTTGGGCGAACGCATCTTGAGCGAGCAGTTCTCGGGCGAGGACGGCACCGACCTCGGCTAAGGCTTCAGCGCAAAGCACACTTAGCGTAAAAGCGCGATTAGCGTAAAGCGCGGGCCGGGTCTTTCTTCAGCTTTTCAAGCAGAGTCACAACGTCGCGCGCAACGGTCGCGACGTTGAAGGGCTTGTGAATTGCATCGTCGGCCCCCAGCGCCTTGGCCGCATCCAGCAGCATGACATCGCCGACTTTCTTCTGCGATGAAATCACGATGATCCAGCTTTTGATGCCCATGCGGCGCAGTTCGGCCGTGGTTTCCAGGCCGTCCTTTTCGGGCATGACGATATCCATGAAAATAACGTCGAATGAGGCCGCCTCGACCGCGCGCAGGCACTGCACGCCGTTGGCCGCCTCGGTGACGGCCATACCGGTGGCGCGCAGGCATTCGGACAGCAACTGGCGGATCAGCGCGTCGTCATCGACCACCAGCACCTGGACCGCCGCGGCGGGGCCGCTGACGCCAGCGCGGGCCTGGGGTCTGTCCTGGGATTGAACGTCTGCTGTCACGGGTGTCTCTCTCCAAAAACCCTTCGCGCCAAAATCTTTCTCTGCTGCCAAGGCCCTGCGCCGATGACCAATAGCGAATAGCCATAATCGTATAAGGGATTACTCTTATTACGATTATTTTACAAAACTTTTTTCAATCTTGAGTTATAATCCTCAAAACACGGGGGTTGGTCGTTTTTTTTGCGCTGGCAGGCCATGGGTCCGCCGCGTGAGGGAGGATCGCCCATGACCAACCGCCGCCTGTTCCCGCCTGCGTTTGCCCAAGACTTTGCATGCAACGCGCGAACCGCGCGCCGCGCTGCACGCAGCGGCATAAAAATGAACCGCATTCGCCCTTCAAGCGTTCGTCTTTCACGACGGGCTTAACTGCCATGACGACAAAGGACGACACCACACCGATGAACACACCGGCCAAGCCTGCGACAACGACGCCCACAGCGCCGTCCCGCGCGCCCTCGCCCGACCTTTTCCGCCTCGATCTGCGCGACATTGTGCTGGACTACGCACAGCGCGAAACCTTCATCGCCAAAACCGACGCCGCCGTGCGTGACGTGATTTCATCCGAGATGCGCCCCGGCGAGATTTTCAGAGCCGTCAGCCCCGGCGTCTATCATCTGGTGTTTCCGCGCGCGAGCGCGGAGAACGCGGCACAGCGCAACGCCACGATAGAAGAAAAAGTCGCGCGTTTGATCCGCGAGACCAAGCCTAGCGCCTACAACGCCGAGGCGTTCAACGAACGTGCGGCGCTTATGCAAAAGGTGGCGGCGGCCCGCCGCACAGCCGAAAGCCAGACGCCGGTGCGCCCCAGCACATCGCAACTCAGCGCCACACAACTCAACGCCACCAGGGCCATCGAGCGGATGATGGAAACCAGCGGCAACCGCGTCAGTTCTCAGCCCGAAGTACGCCTGACCGAAGCCGACGTGAAAGCATTGGCGCCCTTGAAACTGGGTTTTCACCCCATGTGGCATGTGCAGCACAAGCTGATCACAGGCTACCGCTGCGTGCTGGCCTTGAACGGCACGCGGCCGACCTTGCGCGAAGCCTCGCGCATGCTGAACGAAACCGCCGACGACGTGATTAAGGCCAAGATCGACATGGCCGCCTGTACACAAGCCGTGGAGCGGGTGCAGACCATGCTGCGTTATGGCCGCAAGGCGCTGCTGATCGTGCCCGTCAACTTCAGCACCATCGAGCAGCCGCGCTTCCTGGTACCATTTATGGACACACTCGGAAAAGCTGCGCCCGACGCGATGAAGCTTCTTGTCTTTGAACTCCTCGGCCTGCCGCCGGGCGTTACGCGTTTCAGACTGCAGGAGCCCTTCAGTCATTTACGCAGCAAGTGCCGCGCCGTGGTGGTGCGCACCGGCAGCGACTTCACCAACCTGGAAGCGTTCCGCGACATGGGCGCGCACGCAGTGGGTCTGGATGCGGGCGAATACCCGTGGAAAGAGCACAAAATGATCGCCTACATGGAGCAGTTCGCGGCTATCGCCCAGCGCCATCGCTTGCAGGCCTTCGTGCATGGCGTACCCACCAACAGTCTGACGGTCGCGGCCGTGGCGGCGGGTTTCACCTATGTCGATGGCCCGGCTATCGCGGGCAGCCTGGAAGCGCCCGAGGCGATTCATGAGTTTGCGGTCGAAAGCCTTTACGCGCGCAAGGCCACGGCGCACACACTCACGCGGTAACGCCCTACCAGATGAAGCCCGGGATCGTGGCCGTGGGAACGTGGCCCATTTTATGAGCCAGCGCCGCGGCGCGCACAGGCTCGGCCGCGACACCATACGCAGAGCCCAGGGCCGCCGCATGGATGCCGCCCGTGCACCAGATGGAATTGAGGCCCGCTGCGTTGGCGCCCTTCACGTCGGTTTCCAACGCGTCGCCCACCACCACGACCTTGCTTAAATCGGCCACGCCCAGCTTGGCGGCGGCGGCACGGTAGATGGCCGGATCGGGCTTGCCGCGATAAGCGACAGACCCGCCCATTTCAGCATACTTCACGGCGATAGCGCCCGCGCACACCACCTCGTTGCCGGCACGCAGCACGACAAGGTCCGGGTTGGCGCAAACCATAGGCAGCTTGCGCGGAATGGCCGCGTCCAGCACGTGCTGGAAATCGGCGACCTTCTGCGTCAGGTCTTCCGGGCCGGTGTTGAGGATGAAGTCGGCGGCGTTCACATCGGCCACGACGTCCAACCCTGTGTCGTCGAACACGTTGCGGTCGCGCGCCGGACCCAGGTGATAGACCTTGCGGCCAAGACGCGCGAAGAACGGATCGTCTTTCGCAATAAGTGCATCGCGCGTGGCCTCGCCCGAAGACAACACCTCGCCGTAGAGATCGCGCGGGATGCCCATGCG
>JAEUKM010000426.1 GCA_016793085.1 Rhodospirillaceae bacterium | reverse complement strand
GTCATGATCACCAGCGAGGTCAACACCAGCGCGAAGGCCGCGAACGGGTCACGTACGGTGCTTAAGGCCTGCAACAGAGGTACGGCGGACACAGTCATCAGCCCGGTGAAGATGATCAGGCATTTACGCCGCCCGATGCGGTCGGAAAACGACCCGAAAATCGGCTGCAGCAGCATGAAGATCACCATGGCCGCCGTCATCACGCCGCTGACTGTCTTTACATCCATCCCCGCGGTGTTCACCAGGAATTTCTGCATATAGGTGGTAAACGTATAAAGCCCGATGGCGCCCGCCGCCGACAGCGACACCACAATGAACAGAGCGCCGGGGTGCTTGATGAGCAGGCGCAAGCTGCCCGCGTCCTCGGAGCGGGTTTGCGGGGTTACGGTTTCGTGCATCATGTCGCGGAATAGCAGGAAGCCCACGGCCACCAGTGCGCCCAGCGCAAAGGGAACGCGCCAGCCCCACTGGCGGATGTCTTCTTCGCTCAGCATGAATTGCAAGGCCCCCAGCACCAGTAGCGCAGCCAACTGCCCGCCGATCAGCGTGACAAACTGGAACGAGGCATAGAACCCACGCTTCTGATCGGCCGCCACTTCGCTCAAGTACGTGGCCGCCGCGCCGTATTGCCCGCCAGTCGAGAAACCCTGCATCAGCCGCGCCAGCAGCAGCAAAAAGGGCGCCAGCACGCCACCCACCGCATACGTGGGGGCAACGGCGATGAGCAGCGAGCCCGCTCCCATCAGCAGCACCGAGACCACCATGGCCGATTTGCGGCCATGCCGGTCGGCATAGCGCCCGAAGAACCAGCCGCCGACGGGCCGGATCAGGAAGCCGACGGCATAAATGCCCGCGACGTTCAGCAACTGCGCCGTTCTGTCACCTTGCGGAAAGAACAGCGGCGCGAAGTAAAGCGCCATGAATGCATAAGTGTAAAAGTCATACCACTCGATCAGGTTGCCGGTGGAGCCGGCAACAATGGCTTTCACGCGCTGACGATGGCTGAGGTTGGCGACCGCGGATGTCATAAACTACGTCTCGCTGCCGTAACGCTGCACGCCGTTGACGATCGTGCGCAATACTTTTGCACCGGTGATTTTTGCCGGGTCGGCTTTCAGCAAATCGGTGTCCAGCACGGTGAGGTCGGCGATGTACCCCGTCTTCAGCACGCCCAGACGGTCCTCCTGATAGCCGGCGTAAGCGTTATTGCGCGTATAGGCCACTAGCGCCTGTTCCACGGTGACTTTTTGTTCGGGCAGCCAGCCGCTGGGGTTGGCGCCGTCAATGGTCTGGCGCAGCACGGCGGCCGCCACGCCCGTCAGCGGGTCGATCGGGGCCACCGGCCAGTCCGAACCGAACGTCACGCAGGCCCCGGCGTCCATCAGCGACTTGAAGGCATAGGTGCCTTTCAAACGCTCGGGGCCTAAACGGTTGATGGCCCAGCGCCCGTCATCGATGGCGTGAAAGGGCTGCACTGAAGCGATCACGTTCTGGCGGGCAAAGCGCGGGATGGCTTCGGGCGAGAGATGCTGTGCGTGTTCGATGCGGAAGCGGCGGTCACGTTCGCCGTTGGCCTTCACGGTATCGGCGAACATGTCCAGAAGGTCATCATTGGCCGCATCGCCGATGGCATGCACCGTGATGTGCAGCCCGGCGCGGTCGGCATCCAGCAGCCATTGGCGCAGATCCGGCATCTTGACGACTGTGATCCCGCGCGTATCCGGCGCATCGTTGTAGGCAGCACGGAACAGCGCGGTTTTGGAGCCCAGCGAGCCATCCACCAGGCCTTTCACGCCGCCCCAGCGCACCCAGTCATCGCCCCGCCCCTCAGCCTTCACCAGGGCGTTCATGCGCTCCCAGTCGGGCAGCGGCACGAAGGAATAAAACCGTATGTCGGTTTCACCCTTGGCGCGCATGCGGCGCAAAATATCGTGCGTGGCCCAATCAAGTTCAGTGGTGTGGACTTGGGCGACGCCCAGGCTTAAACCGCGCGCGATCCCCTTGCGCATGGCCGTCTCGGTATCGTCATCGGACGGAACGGGAATGATGCGCTGCACTAGGGGCTTGGCGCGGTCCTTCAAAATGCCGGTGGGCTCGCCTTTTTCGTCACGCACGATCACCCCACCCACGGGGTCGGGGGTATTGCGATCAATGCCCGCGAGCTTTAGCGCCAGCGAGTTCAGCAGCAGCGCATGCTGATCCAGGCGCACCACCGCCACGGGCGTATTGGGTGTCACCGCGTCGATCCAATGTCGCGTCGGCAGTTCGCCGCCCCACAATTCCGCATCCCAGTTGCCGCCTTGCAGCCACTGGCCGGGTTTCAGACCCGCCGCCGCATCGCCGATACGTTTGGTCAGCTCAGCCGGGGTCTTGGCCGTGCGCAGACTGGCTTGCGATAGCATCAGGGCGGCGCGTAGAAAGTGCGTGTGATTGTCGATGAAGCCGGGCATGACGAAGGCGCCACCCAGGTCGACGATTCTCGTGCGTTTGCCGGTGGCGGCCTTGACCGCGCCGCCGCCCAGGGCCGCGATTTTTGCGCCCACCGTGCCAATCGCATCCGTGCGCGCTGCCCCGGTAGCACCAGTCCAGACCGTGCCATTGATATAAGCCACATCAAGCTGGTCCGCAGTCCAGCCCGGCCGCGTTATCAGCACGGCCGCTGTCGCTGTTAGAGCCTGTCGTCTTGTCAGCATGGCGTCCTCCCCAGGTTCCCGTTTCGGCGTGGATCAGCGCTTGGTCGATTTGGCCGGCACCGGCGGGTGTGCTGCGCGCCATTCATCCAGCTTGGCCAGCCATTCGGCGGCGGACACCGGCCCCACAGTCTTGGTGTCGGTATGCGCGGCGATATTCTCGCGGATGGCCACGAAGTAGGCCGGACCGCTGGGCAGCCCCAGCTCCTTGCGCTTCGCATCCATCGCGGCTTTTTGCTCGGGCGTCGGGTTGGTGTCGCCTTCCTGCTTATAGATCAGCACGTCCCAATCAGCACCGTCCTCGTGGATGAATAGCCTTAACGGCTGTTGGCCGCCCGCTTTGCGCACCTCGTCTGACAAAGCGATGTTCCGCAAAAAAGCTTCTTGCTTGCCGGGCGCAAGCTTGAAGATTTCGAACCATGCATTCGGCCATTTGCCGTCCTCGGCGACGCCAGGCGATGCGGCAAGCAAAAAGCCCGATAAGGCGGCAAATGCCGGCAATGCTTTGAAGGATTTTTTCATGGTGCACTCCCTGATTGAATTTTGGGTTGATCGTAGGGTTGGAAATTCAGCAGCTTCTGGCGCGGCCAGACTTCATCCAGCGTCAGCGCATCGTACAGGCGGCCGTTTTTCATCACGGCGTTAAGCTGCGTAGTGTTGGATATGTCGGCCAGAGGGTCGGCATCGAGGATCAGAAGATCGGCGTATTTTCCGGGCTCAATGCTGCCGATGTCGGCCTTGCGGCCGATGACTTCCGCCGAACCGATGGTCGCGGCCTGGAGAATTTCCGCAGGCGTCATGCCGCCTTCGGCATAGGCCTGCAGTTCCCAATGATAGGCCAGCCCTGTGACTTCGCCGTGGCTGCCGACACCCACCAGCCCGCCCGCGCGCTGCACGGCGGCAGCCGAAGCCGCGATGCGTGGATACAGAAAATCCGCCGGGTCGAACCACATAAAGCGCGAGGTTTTAGTCTCGATCACCTCGGGCGGCGTAAAGCGGGCCAGCTTGGCGTCGCCGCGCAAGGATTTCCGCGCAGTATACTTGGCCTGGCCCGGTGGACCACCGTTGGTGATCTGCAGCGTCGGCGTGTAGCCCACACGCGTGCGCACCAGAAGCTCGATCACGTCGCGGTACAACGGCACGGCCGTCAGCGCATGCTCGCTGCCGGCATAACCGTCCATGATCTGGGTAAGGTCCAGCTTCATGTCGAGCGCGCCTTCGGTGGTGGCCAGGAGTTTCTTATCGCGGGCCGCCTCGGCCACCCACTGGCGCACACGGCGGTTACCGGTGCGGTATTCCTTCAGGTTGCCGATGCGGTAATGATCGGCAAACCGCGACAGCACATCCAGTGCTTCCTGCGGCGATTGAAGTTCGTTGAAGGAAAACAGTGCCGGGCCCGTGGTGAAGATGCGGGGTGCTGTGATCAGGCCGGCGGCTTCCATGTCCTGATAGACCAACGTGTCGATGGTCAGCGACGACGGATCCAGCGCGGTGGTAATGCCATAAGCAAGCGTTTGCAGGAGGTTCCAGTTCCGCTCCTCCAAAACGCCGCGGCGGATCGTTCCCCAATGCATGTGCGTGTCGACGAAACCCGGAACGATATATTTGCCCGCCACATCGCGGATGGCGGCATTCGGCGGAATGCGGACCTGCCCGCGCGCGCCCACGGCCTTAACGCGGTTTCCGGCAATGACGATATCGGCATCGCGGATCACTTCGCCGGGGCGCATTGTCACGACATTCGCGCCGCGCAAGACCAGCGCCGCGCTGTGCCGGTCACGCGGCACTTGGGCCACCAGTTTGAAGGCGTCTACGCCATCGCGGCCTGGAATAACGCGTGCTGGCGGACCTTCGGACGCATTGGCGTCATCCAGCGTCACGCGGTCCACAGGCTTGCGGTAGAACGTCGAGCCGATAGCCCATGTGATCGTGCGGCCGCCATCGGCCCAGCCGAAAAAGTCTGCGCCGACGCTGGTAATGCGCCGGTGCTCAACACCGGGGGCCGACAGATCCAGCGCCGTTCCGGGCTTCGGGGTCGCGATCAGGTACAGCTTCTGCGCGTTCTGAACCAGCAGCCAGCGCCCGTCGGGGCTGATCCGGATATCGTCGGCGACAGCACGCTGGTTGAGGAAATAATAGGCCGCCCCGGTGACGGCTGCAGCCATGGTGGGCCCTGAGCCGTCCATCGCCACGGCGTGCAGCTTGTCGCCAATGAGAATGTAAACCCGCGAAGGATCTTGCGTGAAATGCGGCTGTCCGCCGATGCGGCCCGCGGCCAGCACCTTTGGCGCGGCATCCGGTGTCAGCAGAACCAGTTGACTCTGGCGTTTCGCAGCGGCCCCCAAACCCACCACTTCCATCTTCGCCTGATCGCGCTCGTAGGCATTGGAGCGCACGGCCAACACGCCAGTGCCATCGGGTGTGGGCACAGGATAGGTAAAATACGGCCCCTGCTCGCTCAAACGCTGCGGCGCCGATGACCCATCCAGCGGCGCCTTCCACACCGCGCCGCCATGCTCGCGCGTCCAGGTGACGTAATGGAGCCACTTGCCGTCGGCCGACCACGACGGCTGAAATTGCGGATCGCCGCCCGCGACCAACGGCCGCGCGTGGTCCGACGGCAAGGCCGCCACATAAATGCGTCCGAAAGCCGAGAATGCTGCTTGTTGTCCATCGGGCGATTGCACCGGCGTCTGGATCAGGCGCGCCTGGACGGGCCCGGTCTCATCATTCAGCACGCGCTGTTGACTGGGGCCAATATCAAGCGACACGCGCGCCGAGAATGGGATGATCGTGTCCGTCCCCGCGGCGATATCGAAGCGGCGGATTTTGCCGTGGTGCGCCAAAATCAGCGCCTGACCGTCGGGCGTAAAGGCGTAGCCCGGCACGGTATCGCGCGAAGCCATGTATTCCTGATCATCGCGCTGGATGGGCCAGGCCAGCCAACGTTCTGTTCCCGTCTCCAGATCGCGCAACCTCAAGCCCGTCTCGGCGCCGTAGCGCGCGGCATAGACGAGTAACTTGCCATCGGGCGACAGCACAGGGCGCAGGGCGCTGCCCCGGTAAGCAGCAACATCCTCCGGCGCGCCGCCATCGACCGGCTGGCGCTGAATCTTCCACAGCGGCAGAACCTCAGCATCCTTCTGCCCTATGGTCGTCACACTGTAGTACAGGAAGCGGCCATCGGCGGACGGCTGGATGCCAAGAATGCTGCGCCAGTCATCATGCGGCTGCGCCGGATCGATGGCTCCGCCCGCCATGTGCGCCGACTTACCATCGTCCACGTTGAACGACCACATCTCGAAAGCGGTGATGTTCGATTTGTAGCGCGAAGCATAGATAATCGAGCCGTCGGCCGACCAGGCGGGCGACGTAAAAGTACAGTTGTCGTCAAAAAAGCTGATCTGGCGCGCATCGCTGCCGTCGGGCCGCGAAATCCAGACATTATCATTGCCGGATTTGTCGCTGATGTAGCTGATCCAGGCACCGTCGGGTGAGAACACCGGCTGGGCATCAAACGCAAACCCGCGCGTAATGGCTTTTGCCGTCCCGCCCCCGCTGTCCATGGTGTAAAGATCGCCCAGCAATTCAAAAACGATGGTCTTGCCGTCGGGGGCGACATCAAGCGAAATCCACGTGCCTTCATCGGTGACGAACTCGATCTTGCGCGCGGGCTTCATAGGCAGTTCTCGGCCCGGCTTCTGCAGCGGTGCTTCGGGCCCGGCCACGCCCGCCCCATCCGGGGCCAGCAGCGGAAACTCCTCGGGTTCATCGCCTGGATGCGCCATCGCCGCAGTAGAAAGCGTTGTCGTCAGCAGTAACGCGGCAGCCAGCACGCCGGTATGCCGCGCAAACTTCATTTGCAGCCATCCTTGGCGCAGGCCGCCGTGGGCGAACCGGTCCGCAAGGGCGAATAGCGCTCGCTCAGCTGCTTCTGGCGGGTGTGGAGCGAAACCTCCTGACCCCGCACGAAAACGGCCACCGGGGCGGTTGTCACCTCCAACGGGTCGCCGTCCCAGATCACCACATCGGCATCCTTGCCGGGCGCGATGGCGCCGTAGTGACCGTCGATGCCCCACACGCGCGCGGGATTGATGGTCATGGCCTTCAAGGCCTCAACCCACGGCAACCCGGCTGCAACCGCGAACCCGGCGCCTTCGCGCAGGGCCACGCCCGCATCCCACGTCCCGCGTCCGCCGCTGGTCATGAAGGCCAGCGTCACACCCGCCTTATGCAGCATGGCCGCTGCATCGGGCCGTGCGCCGATGTTGTCGTAAGTGCTTAAGTGATCGAGGCCTGGGTCCATCACGACCGGTATATTGCGCGCCGCAAGCTCGGGCGCCACGCGCCAGGCTTCCTCGGCGCCCACAATGATGAGGCGCAAGTTGTACGCGGCGGCGATGGCGATAGCCTCGCGAATATCAGATGCACGCGACACACCCACCGCCAGCGGCATCTTGCCGTCCAGCACCGGCAGCAACGTGCGAAGCTCGCGCAGACTTAGCAGCGATTCATTGGCGGCGCGGCCCGGCGGCGTGAACAGCTTGGCTTCATCGAAACCCTGGCGCAGCGTCTGCCATTGGGCCGCGCGTGAACCGCCCGCCTGCTCGGCCGCACGCCCGCCGATGCGGACGAACATGGCGGCCTGGCGCCGGTCGATGATATCGGGGCCGTCGTTCAAGCGCAGAATGGCCCCCTGCCCCGCAAACGGCGACACCGCCGAGCGTTGCGGCACACTGAACGCGCGCGTCAGGCCATCGGCGCGGACATGAGACAGCAGCACCGAGTCCGGGTTCACCGCCGAGGCGATATCGAACGCCGGGCCGATGCGGCCCTCGCGCGTCACGGCGTTGTCCACGGTGGCCTCTGCGGCGGCGACTTCGGTGGTGCCCAGCGCGGTTTCCGAAGCCATCAGGCCCGCCGTGACAATGCGTCCGCTCGCATCGATCACGCGCGCATCCTTGGGAACCGCAACATCCTTGCCTAGAGCCGCAATACGCCCATCACGCAGAATCAAGGTCGCGCCCGTTACGGGTTCCGGCGCCAGTGAGGTGTGAATGGTCGCACCCGTAATGACGATGGTTTCAGCGCGAGCGGCTGGCGCACTCAACAGCGCCACGAGGCTAAATGCGGCTTTCAGAATATGTTTCATGGCCGGGCCTCCTGGGCCGGCTGCCCCAGTTCGAAGTCCGAAACCCGCCGCCCAGCCGTGGCACGGTCGTACAGCAGCGCGCCGTCGATAAAGACCTGCTCGGGACGGCTGTAGGTGCTGAACGGATCTCCAGACCACACCACCACGTCGGCATCCTTGCCGGGCGTGACGGAGCCGACGCGGTTATCGATGCCCAGCACACGTGCGGGTACGCTGGTGATCCAG
>JAEUKM010000250.1 GCA_016793085.1 Rhodospirillaceae bacterium | reverse complement strand
CGACATTACGACCAAGCCGATTAAAGGAAAGATGTTGGATGCGCGGCAGCATCTGGTTCTACCGGGATTTATCTCGGGCCATACCCATGTCTGCAGCGCGACGCCCACGCGCGGCATTATCGAGTCAGGGCGCTCGTACCGCGCACCGTTGCAGATTGTCGAACAGTTGTCGGACAGCGACCAGGATGCCCTGACGGCGCTTAATCTGGCCGAATTGCTGCGGTCGGGGTGCACCACGCAGATCGAAATGTCGCTGACCCTGCGTCAGGCCGAAAGCTACGTGCGCGTGGCCAAAAAATGGGGCGTGCGCGGCTATCCGGGGCCGATGATTCCCAACACCACGCGGCTGTTCGATATCTGGTTCCGCAAAGATGACGGGCCGTTGTTCGCCTCGGAAGCCGACACGCTGCGCGAAATCGAACTGGCCCGCGCTTTCGGCAAGGCGCACATGAACGCCGCCGATGGCCGCATCCTGCCCATGATGACAATGCATGCGACCGATACGCACACCCCGAAAACGCTGGACGCCATGAAGGCCGCCTGTGCCGAATTGGGGACGGGCCTGCATCTGCATCTCTCGCAGGGCCGCGAGGAAGGGGTCCGGGTCAAGGCCCTCTGGAAGCTCACGCCGACAGAATGGCTTGAGAAATTCGGGCTGCTCGATCAGCCCGTGTTCGGCGCGCATATGACCGGAATCGATTGGGCGCTTGAAGGCCCGATCTTGAAAAAGTACGGAACGGTGTATGCCCACTGTCCCTCGGCCGGCGGTGCGGGCGGCCCGTCGATGCCTTATCCGGAAGCGTTGGGCGCGGGGGTTCCGGTCAACATCGGTATCGATACGCATTCCAACGACTATCTTGAGAATTTGAAATTGTCGGTGTTGATCGGGCAGGCGCGGTATTGGCACCACCGCGGCAATGCCGCAAAGGTGGTGAAGGAACCGACGATCTGGGATGCCGTCGATGGCGCTACCCGCGTGCCTGCCGATGCCTTGAAACGAAACGACCTCGGCCGTATCGCGGTCGGGGCCAAGGCGGATCTGGTCAGTGTCGATGTGTCGGGTCTGCTGTCGGGCGCAGGGGCGCTGCCGCCCGAACCCATGCACAATCTCCTGTATTGCAACGGCATGATGGTGCGTCATGTCATGACCGACGGACGCATCCAGGTTTTCGATGGACGGCTGACCGTCGACGACGAGGCTAGGGTTCTGGCCGAGGGCGGCCGTGTCGTTCAGGCGATCTGGGAACGGTTGGAACAGGATGGTTGGTTCACGGCCGCGCGGGGCCAGGCTGGTTAAAAGAGAAGCGTTTAAAAGAAAAACGGGGCCGCGTGGGCCCCGTTGCTGTTTGGAAGCGCGCGGGACGCTTTAAGCCGCGGTTGCGACCTGCTTGTCCTTGAACAGTTGCTCCAACTCGCCGGACTCGGCCATTTCGCGGACGATATCGCAGCCACCGACGAATTCGCCTTTTACATAAAGCTGGGGAATGGTCGGCCAGTTGGTGAATTCCTTGATGCCGTTGCGCAGGCCGTCGTCGGCCAGCACGTTGACGCCTTTGAACTTCACGCCGAAGTGGCTCAACACCTGCACCACGGCGGCCGAGAAGCCGCACTGCGGGAACATGGGCGTGCCCTTCATGAACAGCACGATGTCGTTCTCGGCGATGTCTTTCTTGATGGCCGCTATGGCCGGGTTGTCACTCATTTGCGGTGTCTTTCTTGAAAACGGGGTCTCGATATAGGGTGCCCAAGCCTACCCGACAACACCCCTAAAAACAAAGGGGCGGCAGGCACTTAACCAGACCTTAGGCCGGGGCGCTGGTTTGCAGGGCCAGCGCGTGCAGTTCCCCGCCCATTTTGCCCTTCAGGGCCGCATAGACCATCTGGTGCTGCTGCACACGGCTTTTACCCGCAAACGCCGCAGAAACGACCGTCGCGGCATAGTGGTCGCCGTCGCCGCGCAAGTCCTCGATGGTTACCTGCGCATCCGGGAAGGCGGCTTTGATCAGGGCTTCGATGTCAGCGGCGCTCATGGCCATGGATAGAACTCCTTATCAGAGCATTTCCCCGACAAGTGAAGGCCACTTGGCGTGGAGAAATGCGACCAACATTAAGCTGCCATATATTTATCGAACCAGCTTTCGTGCAAGTCGCGCAGTGTCTTCAGTGGCACGTTGCCGGCACCTTGGATGGCGATGGCGGCCCCACACGTGACGCCGATGATGCGGGTTTCGATGCCGGTCAGTTCCACTTCGTAAGTGACCTTCTTCACGTCCGCTTTCTTCACGGTCACGACATAACGGCCCTGGTCTTCGCCGAACAGCAGGCCGTGGCGCGGGTGCCCAGGGTCGGTGATGGTGCAGCCGATGTCGCCGGCCAGCGCCATTTCCGTCAGGCCAACCAGAAGGCCGCCGTCGGAGAGATCGTGGCACGCCGTGACTAGGCCCGCCTGAATCAACGCGCGTACTGCATCGCCCGCGACCTTTTCGTGCAGCAGGTCCACCGGCGGCGGCGCGCCCGTTTCCTTGCCCACGACTTCGCGTAAGTACAGCGACTGGCCCAGCCAGCCGTTGGAGGTCTGCTTCTGGCCGATCAGGATGATTACCTCGTCCTCGGCCTTGAAGTTCAGCGTCATGGTTTTGTCGACGTCGTCGATCACGCCGACCCCGCCAATGGCAGGGGTGGGCAAAATCGGCTTGCCGTCGGTTTCGTTGTAAAGCGATACGTTGCCGGAGACGACGGGGTACGACAGACGGTTGCACGCCTCGCCGATGCCCTGAATGGCGCCGACGATCTGACCCATGATCTCGGGCTTCTCGGGGTTGCCGAAGTTCAGGTTGTCGGTGATGGCCAGCGGTTTCGCGCCCACGGCGGTGATGTTGCGCCAGGTTTCGGCCACGGCCTGCTTGCCGCCCTCGGTGGGGTCGGCCTTCACGTAGCGTGGCGTGCAGTCGGTGGAAATCGCCAGGCCTTTTTTCGTGCCGTGCACTCGTACCACGGCGGCATCGCCGCCGGGGCGCTGGATGGTGTCGGCCATGACGGTGTGGTCGTACTGCCGCCAGATCCAGCGGCGGCTGACGAGATCGGGCGAGCCCATCAGCGTGGTCAGGCTTTTGCGCCAATCCACCTCGGGCACGTCGCTGGTGGGCAGAATTTTCGGCTTCTTCGACGGTACCCAAGGTCGGTCATACTCGGGCGAAGCCTGCGCCAGCGGGTCGATGGGCAGGTTGCCGACGACCTTGCCGCCGTGCTTCAGCACCATGCGGCCGGTGTTGGTCAGCTTGCCGATGACGGCGAAATCAAGTTCCCATTTCTTGAAAATGCGCTCGGCCAGCTTTTCCTTGCCGGGCTTCAGGATCATCAGCATGCGTTCCTGGCTTTCCGACAGCATCATCTCGTAAGCCGTCATGCCGGTTTCGCGCTGGGGCACGTTGTCGAGGTTCAACTCCACGCCCAGGCCGCCCTTGGAGGCCATTTCGAAGGAGGAGGAAGTAAGGCCCGCGGCCCCCATGTCCTGAATGGCGACAATGGCGTCGGTCGCCATCAGTTCCATGCACGCTTCGATCAGAAGTTTTTCGGTGAACGGATCGCCCACCTGCACGGTCGGGCGTTTTTCCTCCGACGCGTCATCAAATTCGGCCGAGGCCATGGTGGCGCCGTGAATGCCGTCGCGGCCGGTCTTGGAGCCGACGTAGACGACCGGATTGCCCACGCCCGCCGCCGCCGAATAGAAAATCTTGTCGGTGTTGGCCAGACCCACGGTCATGGCATTGACCAAGATA
>JAEUKM010000239.1 GCA_016793085.1 Rhodospirillaceae bacterium | reverse complement strand
CCTAGGGCTCCCCGAAAGTTTAAGTTGCTTTAGCCCTGCAGGAAGCTTGCCATCAAATAGATGGCAAGCCACTTGTCCAGAGCGATGTAGCAAACCACGCCCTCGGGCCTTATGACCTTGCCCCCTGAAACGCCCCTGATTTTGGGTTAGGATTCTGTTCTCCAAGAAGGAGACGGAAGATGAAGCGTTCGCGGTTCACGGAAGAACAGATCATTCGGATTTTGAAAGAACACCAGGCCGGGCTCTCGGCGGCGGATACGTGCCGCAAGCACGGGATCAGCGACGCCACGTTTTACAAGTGGCGCTCGAAGTATGGCGGCCTGGAGGTGTCAGACGCCCGCAAGCTGAAGGGGCTCGAAGATGAGAACCGGAAGCTGAAGAAGCTGCTGGCTGAGTCGATGATGGACAACGCCACGCTGAAGGAAATGCTCACAAAAAACTTCTAACGCCCAGATTACGGAGATCTGCTGTGAGCTGGGCGATCTGTGAGAAGAGCTATTCGCAACGCCGGGCCTATGCCCTGGTGGGGCTGGAACCTAAGACGTTCCGGTACACCTCGACACGGCCTGACGACGCACCCATCAGAAGCCGGCTGCGGGAACTGGCGGCCCAACGCCGCCGGTTCGGCTATCGACGGCTTGGGCTTTTGCTCGGCAGGGAAGGCATCGTGCTGAACCATAAGAAGCTTTATCGGCTGTACCGCGAGGAACGACTGACGGTGCGTAAGCGTGGTGGTCGCAAGCGTGCGCTGGGAACCCGAGCGCCGATGGCGTTGCCCCAGGGGCCCAATCAACGCTGGTCGTTGGACTTCGTCACTGATGCTCTGGCCAACAGCCGTCGCTTCCGCATCTTGGCCGTGGTTGATGACTTCACGCGGGAATGCCTGACGTTGGTGGTCGATAACTCGCTGTCAGGATCAAGAGTGGCCCGGGAACTGGATCGGATTGCCGCGTTCCGTGGTCAGCCCTGCATGATCGTCAGCGACAACGTCCTAAGACAGGAAGCAAGTGCAAAGTCACGGACAGCAGGTCCCTTCGCGCCGACGGGTGTCGAGCGCCGGCGCGACGCAAGAGGGCCAAGTGGCTTCCACTGTTGAAAGGAACGCTCTCAACCATAGCAAACCTAGAATCCGTCGCAACGTTGACGGCTCTGACCGTCCTCAAAACGAGATACGCATCCAAGTGGAAGGCCCAAACATTGTCTACAGGGTAGCGGTCTGACCCGCGCCCTCACGGCTCCTACAGAGCGAGGTCCTTCCACTTGGCACCAGCCGATCAAAGAACGGCCGGTAATCAGTCCCGGAGCAGACAATCGCGTGAGCGACACGTGCCATCTTGGCTGCGACCGCCGTCAGCGCCTTGCGCCGGAGATGCTTATTCTCGGGATCTTTGGCGATGTAGCGACCATAGCGATCCCGGAATGAGTTATCGCGTTGACGAATAGCAACCTGGGCGGCAAGCCAGAACGTGCGCCGCAGCCGTGCGTTGCCGAACTTGGACAACTTGGTTTGGCCGCGGAACTGTCCAGACTGGTGTGTCGCTAGATCAAGGCCGCAAAACTTAAGGAACTGACGATGATGCCGAAAGCGGCGGAGGTCGCCGGCTTCGGCCATGACGGTCAGCGCGTTGATCGGGCCAAAACCTGGCAGCTGCTGTAGGCGTGCATAATCATCGTTGTCGGCCAGGAGTGCCTCGGCATGAGCTTCGATCTCCGCTCTCTGGCGGATGAGACTGCGCCCCTCGGCGAGCACCAGCTTGAACATGGCAATCGCCGGCGAATCTGGATCGACCGGCAATCCGGTCGAGGTTTGTGCGGTCTCGTATATGTCTCCGAGCAGGCGGGCCTTGGAAACTTTACGTCCGATAACCTTCCAAGCCGCGTCGATAAATGCTTCCTTCGTTAGTGCTGTGATGCTACGGGGCGTTGGGAAGCGCTCCAAGAAAGCCAGGAACCAGTCGCTACGAGTGTTCCCCTGAAAGCGCTCCGCCTCTGGAAAATAAAGCGGCAGATAATGAGTTAGAAGCCGGTGCCACAGTTCGGTCTTGGCCCGAGAAACCATGTCGTGGGTCTTCGATAGTTCCTGAAGATCGTTGTGACGGCCGCAACCGGGATCGCTATAAACGGTTGTCGCCCCAATCGACAGCATGTGCAAGATGACCTGCGCGTCCTTCGGGTCGTTCTTGTCCCAGCCGTTGTGTAGTGCCTCCCGCGTTCGGGCAAGGGCCATGCTCGAGATCAGCCGGACTTGCAGCCCTGCAGAGATCAACCGATGTGCCAAGACCCGATGATAATTACCTGTGGGTTCAAAGGCGACGATAGTAGGCCGATCCAATGCACGGAGAACTTCGACCAAGCGATCATGGTCGGCGCGATTATTAAGAATGGTGAGACGGCGACGACGCATTCCTCGCCCCGGTTCGATCAGAACCTCATGCCGGTTCTTGGCGATATCGATGGCTACAAGCGCCGCCTCCGGCGGCGTAAACTGGGTGGTGGTCATGGGCTGGTGCCTCCAAAGTGATGTGCTGACACGCTCACTCTAGAGACCTGTATCCAGTCCGTGACCGCCTTGTTCGGCCGCGTTGCGCTCGCCAGGAAGGCTTCACGCGACCGAACAAGGCTTCCGTGCAGCTCGTTCCTAATGTGCTACGGCTGCGGCATGTCCTCGCGCGATCTGGCCGTGGCGGTGGACCGCCACGCAACCTCCAAGCTGCCCACCGATGACCTGCTCGATATCGGCTTCCTCGGGTTCCGTGGCGAGGCCTTGCCTGCGCTCGGCTCCGTCTCGCGCCTGTCCATCACCAGCCGTACGGCGGAAGCTGACTCGGCGTGGCACATTATGGTGGCGGCGGGCACGCGCCAGGGCCCGGTGCCGGCCCCGCATCCGCGTGGCACGCGGGTTGAGGTGCGCGACTTGTTCTATGCCACGCCCGCGCGTCTGAAATTCCTGAAGGCGGCTTCGACCGAACTCACCTATGTCGTCGATGTGGTGGAGCGCTTGGCCATGGCGCACCCGGAAATCGCCTTCACCGTCACCGCCGATGGCAAATCGCGGCTCAATTTGCCCGCCGCGCACACGCAGGGCGATCTGTTCGACACGCACCTTGAACGCTTGACGGCCATTCTCGGCAAGGAATTCGGGGCCAACGCCGTGCCGGTAACCGCCGAACGCGAGAATTTGCGGCTGTACGGCTACATCGGCCTGCCGACGCTGAACCGCGGCAATGCCATGGCGCAGTACCTGTTCGTCAATGGGCGGCCCGTGCGCGACCGCATGCTGCAAGGGGCCGTGCGCGCGGCCTATCAGGACGTGCTGGCCTCGAACCGCCACCCCTACGTGGCGCTGTTCCTGGAAGTGCCGCGCACCGAAGTGGACGTGAACGTACACCCTGCGAAAGCCGAAGTGCGCTTCCGCGATGCAGGGCTGGTGCGCGGCATGATGATCGGCGCCATCCGGCACACGCTGGCGGAATCGGGGCATCGCGCGTCGTCCAGCGTCGCAAGCGCGGCCTTGGGCGCGTTCCGCCCCGGCGGCATGCCGCAGACGTCGTTCGGCGGGCGGCCCTTCGCCACGCGCGCGCCTCAAGCCATGGGGGCCGCGCAGGCCACCGAATTTTACACAGCCCATGATCAGCATGGATCACACCACGGCGGCTTGGGCGAAGCGCCTGGCCTGTTCACGCCCCAGCCGTCGGCCCCCGACACCACCAACGAACCGCCGCCAGGCAATGAGTACCCCTTGGGTGTGGCGCGGGCCCAGGTGCACGAAACCTACATCGTCGCGCAAACGCCCGACGGCATTGTCATCGTCGATCAACACGCGGCGCATGAACGCCTGCTGTATGAGCGCATGAAGCAGTCGCTGGGCAACGGCGGCATCAAACGGCAACTGCTGCTGATCCCCGAGATCGTCGAACTGGACGAGGTGCGCGCCGGGCGCCTGCTGGCGCGGGCGGGCGAAATGGCCGACCTGGGCCTGGTCATCGAATCCTTTGGCACTGGGGCCGTGGCGGTGCGCGAGGTGCCCGCGTTGCTGGGCGAGAACGATACCGCCAGCATTTTGCGCGACCTCGCCGACGAACTGGCCGAATGGGACGAAGGCATGAGTTTGCAGGACCGGCTGGCCGATGTGTGCGGTACGCTGGCGTGTCATTCCGCCATACGGGCCGGGCGCAGGCTCAACCCCAACGAGATGAACGCGCTCCTGCGCCAGATGTAAGTGACACCCAACTCGGGCCAGTGCAACCACGGCCGTCCCACCTATGTGGAGTTGAAGCTGGCCGATATCGAACGCCTGTTCGGACGGCGTTAACGCGCGACGTAAATGGGGCAAAAGGCCGTTGCGGCCTTCCGCGTTCTCAGGTTTGATATTTGCATCAAACGGAGCGGGTTTTCGGCATGCTGGCGGAGCTGTGGCGATACTGGACGACCTTCGCGCCCGAGCGCGTGCGCAAGTTCGGCTACCTGCAGCGTCTGATCGCGCTGGAGTTCAGGGCCAAGCGCTGTGCTGCGGCGTGGGAGCCGCACATCCGCCGCTGCCGCAACATCATCATCAAGGTGGCTGATCTCTGCGCGAAGCAGAAAACCTGCGTCATCCTGGGTTCGGGGCTGTTGCTGGAAGTGCCGCTCTCGGCCTTGGCGTCGCGGTTCGAGGTTGTGTACCTGGTCGATATCTTCCACATGCCGTCCGTGCGCGCCGAGGCCAAAAAGCACTTCAACGTGAAGCTACTCACGGGCGATATCACCGGCGTGTTCCAGGCCATCAAGGAGCGCAAGGCCCCCGGCCCGCATCAGCCGGCGCCGCCGCCGCGCATTCCGCACCTGAAGGACGCCGACTACATCGTCTCGTGCAATTGCCTCACCCAACTGGCCGGGCCGTTCACGCAATACTTCGAGAAGGAGCGCGGGTTTTCGGATCTGGACTCCGACAAGGTGGCCTTCCAGGTGATGGAGAAACATGCCCATGCGCTCGCTCATGAGGCGGCGGGCGTGGCGCTGCTCATCACCGACGTGGAGCGCTATGTAATGGCGGGCGACAAGATCGTCACGCGTACGGACCTCTTGAAAGCCTTCAAGCTGCCCGACACGCCCACGCACATCCACAACGAGGAGTGGGAGTGGGCCATTGCACCCGCACCCGAGGAAGACCCCATGCGCGATATCGAGCATGTGGTGGAAGCCAAGGTGTATCTGCGCCTGACGGAAGAAGAGAAGAAAGCCGCGGAAGAGGCGGGGGCCGAGGGCGAACCGCCGTCGCTCGATGATCGCTTCGCCGATGCCGGCAGCGCGCCGGCGGCGGACGCGCCCGAAGGGTCTTAGAAGTTACGCTGCTTTTTTGGGGCGTCCGCGCCTCGGCTCG
>JAEUKM010000238.1 GCA_016793085.1 Rhodospirillaceae bacterium | reverse complement strand
AACGCCTCTGTCCTGCCCGAGGGCGGCCCGTTCACATGGACTGACGCCGCGTGGCTGCTGGGGTGTGCGAGCATAGGTTATGCCGTCTCGCGGGTATTCAAGATGCCCTCGGCCGCCATGACGGGGGCCATGGTCACCGCCTCGGCCCTGTACCTCAGCGGGACGGTCAACTACCGTCCGCCCGATGCTTTGCTGTGGGTGGCCTTGTGGATTCTGGGTTCGGCCATCGGCTCGCGCTTTTCTACGGTCACGGCGGCCACGTTCTTCCGCATCAGCAAACATTCGCTGGCGGCGGCGGGGCTGATTTTCGCCTGCTCGGCGGTGTTTGCGCTTTTCGCCAGTTGGATCACCGGCACGCGTTATTTGACGGCGCTTTTGTCCTTCACGCCGGGGGGCGTGGCCGAAATGTGCCTGATCGCCATTTCCTTCGACATCGACCCGGCCTTCGTCGCCATGCATCACCTGACGCGCATCGCGATTTTGATTATCTGTGTGCCCCTTGCGGTGAAGTTGCTGTTTCCCAACAAAAGCTGAAGTGTTTTACCGCCCGAACCGTTTGCGCGCGGCCAGGTCCTCGCGCAGGTTGGTGGTGGGAACGTTGGGGTCCGGCGCCTTGCGCTCCTGGAAGCCGAACAGATGACCCTCGGGGTCGGCGTAGTATTCCAGCCAGCCGCCCGGCAGTTCGACATTGTTGACCAGATGCACGCGGTTGACGGTGAGATGCGCCTTCATGCTGATGAAGTCGTACACGCGCAGAATCCACACATCGGTGACATCGATCCTGTCATGAGGGATGGGGCGGCGCGCACCGCCCGACACCAGTTCCAGAATACCCGTGCCGCCCATGTGCAGCCGCGCCAGATACGGCGTGGGCTCACCCAGCACATCCAGCCCCAGCATCTCGGCGTAGAACGCGCACAAGGCGACGGGGTCTTCCACTCTCAAGCGGACGGTGCCCAGATCCTGTAGCGTTTCAGGCAAGGACTGGAGCATCTCCGAGCCGCGCTCGCCCGCAGCCCAGCGCAAGGCTGCTTTCACGTCGGGCGCGAAGTCGGAGGCATCGTCGGCGGTGCGCAGGCCAAAGACGTTGCCTTTGATGTCGGTGAAAAAGTGCGTCTCGGCGGCTTCGGATTTCTCCGCGCCGACAGCATGGCCGCCGGCGGCGATAATGTCGTCTTCGGCGTCGGAGATGCTGCGCGCGCGGAAGATCGGCGTGCATTCGCTGTGCATGGGATCGACAACCGGCGCTTGGCCGCCTTTGTTGATCTCGAACACCGCCACGTCGCCGGCATAGAACATGGTGCCCGCGCCCTCGAAGCGCTCCCACGAACGCAAGGCCGGCAGATGTAACGCATCGAGATAGAACCGGCCCAGCGCCGCCGGGTCGTCGGTGCGGCGGACAAACCAGCCCAGTCCCTGCACGCCTTCACGCATGGCACACACCCGGATGTTTACGGCGCGATCACAGAGGCAAGGTCAGCATACCCCAAGGGGCAAACCTATGCACACCCTGGCCTATGCACACTCTGGACTATGCACACCCTGACGGTCTTTGATCGTGGCGGCCTTGATTGGAAACGGCTGCTTTCTATGATGACCGTCGAACAGGAGCATTTTAATGCCGATTCTTCCCCCGCCGCGCGCGTTTGCCGCCTCGGTGCCCGTGCTGATCGCGGGCGGCGGCGCCTGCGGGCTGACGGCGGCCCTGGCCGCGCGCGATGCGGGTGTTGATGTATTAGTGTTGGAGCGCGACGCAACGCCGCAGGGCACCACTTCCATGTCCTTGGGCGCCATGTGCGCGGCAGGCACGCGCATGCAGCGCGAGGTGGGCATCAGCGATAGCCCCGAGCAATTCTTCGCCGACGTGATGGCGCGCACGAAAGGTGAAACGGACCCCGATTTCGTCCGCGTCATCACCCGCGAGGCCGGGCCCACGGTGGAGTGGCTGGCCGATGTTCACGGCGTGCCGTTAAGCGTCGATGCGGATTGGCGCGGACTGGGCCATGCGGTGCCGCGCCTGCACGCCCCGCCCGATAAAAGCGGCGCAGGGCTGATGGGCCGCCTGCTGCAGGCCAACGAACGGGCGGGCGCCGACCTGCTGACGCGCGCCCACGTGACCGATCTGTACGCCGACAGTTCGGGCAAGGTGCATGGTGTGCGCGTGAAGCGCCCGGACGGCACAACGGAGGACATCGGTTGCGGGGCGTTGATTCTCGCCACCTGCGGGTTCGCGGCCAACCACGAAATGATCGCGAAGTATATTCCCGGCATGGGGAATGCGCGCACCTTCACCTGGGAGAATTCCCAAGGCGACGCCATCACCTGGGGCCTGGAGTTGGGGGCCGCCGTGGCCGACATGGGCGCATACCAAGGTTACGGCGCGCTCGCCTATCCGCAACTGCAACTGTTCAACTACACCTACGTCATCGACGGCGGCATTATGGTGAACACCGAGGGCAAGCGTTTCTCGGATGAAATGGCCGACGTGTCGGGCCAGGGGGTGAACGTGCTGCGCCAGCCGGGCGGTGTGGCGTTCATCGTTTACGACGACGCCCTGCATCATAAATACAAGGACATGATCGAAACCCGCAACGCCATGGAGCTGAACGCGGTGAAGTTCGGCAAGGATGCGCACGAACTGGCCGCGGCACTGGGAATCCCAGGCGATGCCTTCGCCCAAACATTGGCCGATGTGCGCGCGGTGAAGAATGGCACCAGAACCGATGATTTCGGCCGCACCTTCGCCGAGACCGCGCAACTGAACCCGCCCTACGCGGGCGTTAAGGTGACGGGCGCGCTCTATCACACCCAGGGCGGGCTGGTGGTGGACGGCCACGGCCAGGTGAAGCGCGCGGATGGCTCGCTCTTGCCCAACCTGTTCGCGGGCGGCGGGGCGGCGCGCAGCATTTCGGGGCCTGGGGCTTCGGGCTATATTCCGGCCGCCGGCTTGTGCATGGCCATGACCTTGGGCCGCCTGGCCGGAACGGCCGCAGCAAAAATGACCGGCCACAAAAAATGACCCGCTAAAACAGGTGAGCCCATGAAACACGCGCTGGCGATTGCTTTCAGCTTTGCGATGATGGCGCGCGCCTGGGCCGGGCCCGCCGACGTGGTGGTGGAGGCCGAGCGCGCTTTCGCCGCCGATGGCGCCAAACGCGGCTGGATCGCCGCCTTCAAAACCTATTCCGCGCCCGATGCGATCGTGCTCCGCCCCGACCCGGTGAACGCCAAGGAGAGCTTGGCCAGCCAACCCGACACGCCCGCCGATACGTCGCTGAAATGGTGGCCGGTGTGGGCCGGGATTTCGCAATCGGGCGACTTGGGCTTCACCACTGGGCCCTTCACCATCGGCGGCGATAAAGGCTTCGGGCACTATTTCACCGTCTGGGCGAAACAGCCCGACGGCGCGTGGCACTGGATATACGATGGCGGCCCGCGCAACGCTGCGCCCTCACCGCTCGGGCCCGACACCGAGCCCGCACACCTGCCCGTCGCCAGCGTATCGGCGGGCTCGGCCGAAGCCGCCTGGGCCGAAGTGGGCGCGCTTGAAGAAACGCTCGCCCGCGCCGCCGCCACAGATGCCAAGACCGCGTACCTGGCGTACCTCGCCCCCGATGGGCGCATGATGGGCTCGCCTGCGCAGCCCGCCGTGGGGCGCGCGGCCATGACAACGGAACTGCAGGCGCGCGGAGCCACGATCACGCTGAAACAGTTGGGCGGGCGCGCGGCCACGTCAGGCGATCTGGTGTTCACCTACGGGCAGGCGTCATGGATGCGGGACGGCAAGGACCGCGCGGGGCATTACGTGCGCATCTGGCAGAAGCGCGGCCCAACCGATTTAAAGGCGCCCGACCTTAAACCCGGCTGGATGCTGGTGTTCGACGAAATCCTGATCAAGCCGCCGCGGCAGCCGAGCTAACTGATCTCAGGTATCCGGTCTCAAGTCGGGGGCGCCATGTTCTGGCCGCCCAGGCGGAACAGCAGCGTGAACTTGTGGCCCTGGCTGGGCACGGGCTTGCCGTCCTCGAGCATGGGCGTGAAGCGCCACGTTCTGAAACTATCCAGCGCCGCCGTGTCGAACACCACCGCCGGTTTGGCCTTGGCGACGGTTGCATCCAGCACGGCGCCGTTGGCATCCAGACTGTAGGAAATCTCCACGTCGCCCTCGATGCCTTTGTTGAACTGCTCGGGGGGATACTTGGTCTCGGTGCGGTAGACGGGCTGTGGATCCTTGCCCTTGGCCATCTCGATGGCCTTGGCCACGGCTACCGCGTGCTTGGCCGCTGACGCCTTGTCGCCGATCTCCTCGGCGTACTTGATGGCGGTGGTGCGGCGCAGTTGGAGTTTTTGTTCGGTCTGGCCCGCGCCCAGACGCAGATCGATCTCGCGGTTGAGGGCCGCCACGGCGTTCTTCTTGTCGCCCGACGCGATATAGCCCTCGGACACGGCCTGGGCGAAATACAGGGTATCGGGGCTCTTGTTGCCCAGGTGCTTTTGCGCCAGCGCCAAACCTTTGGTCGCGTTCACGGCGGACTCGGTGTATTTTTTGGCGCCATAGTTGACCTGAACCACGCTTTTCAGATCCTTGATCTCGGCCTTCGGGTCTTCGCGCAGGAAAAACAGCCCGCCGCCGACGGCGACGAGAATCACGATGACCAGAATGGGGGAGAACATCGCTTTGCGTTTGGGCACAGTCATGGCCGCACACTCCTCACCCTAAAAATCCTAAAATAAAGAAGCACCTTATCAAGGCTCGTCTCAATCAAGGCCCGCCTCAGCGCCGCAGCTTCGCGGTGACGGAAATTATACAACAACCCCAGGGCTAAATCATTAACGCGGTGCGCCTCTGCTGCGTTGCCCACGTTTCAACAGGAGTTTTTGCAGTGCAACTTGCTTTGATCGCGATGTGTATTTTGGCGGGCGGGCTGCTGCCCGCGCAGGCAGCCATGAACGCGGCTGTGGGTTTGCGCACCTCGGGGGCGATGTTCGCCGTGGGCGTGAACTTCTTTGTCGGCTCCGCCGTGCTGGTGTTTGTGCTGCTGCTGCTGCGCACGCCCCTGCCGACGACAGCGCAACTGCAATCGGTGCCGTGGTGGGCCTGGGCCGGCGGCCTGTGCGGCATCGGCGTGGTGTTCACCACGCTGTACGCGTCGCCGAAGTTAGGAGCCACGGTGGCCTTCGCGGCCATCATTGCCGGGCAGGTGGGGCTGTCGCTCTTGTGCGATACCTTCGGCTGGCTGAACTATCAGCAGCAGGATCTGACGCCGGGGCGCATCCTGGGCGCGGTACTGCTGGTGGCGGGCGTGGTGATGATCCGCAAGTTCTAGCGAACTACTCCGCCGCGCCTTTACTCCGCAGCCAAGCGCGGCGCGATGGCGCGGGCTTCGCCTAGCACCAGGTCGGCCACGGCCCCAATCACGGTGTCGGTGTCGATGCCGTATTCGCGGTAGAGACTGGCGATATCGCCTGCCTGGCCGAAGCGGTCGACCCCCAGGGCCTGGCAGCGGTGTCCGCGCACCCCGCCCAGCCAGCCCAGGGCCGCCGGGTGACCGTCTTGCACTGTGACCAGGCCTGCGCGCGGGCTTAAAGGCGCCAGAAGTTTCTCCACATGACTGAAGGCAAAGCGCTCGCCGTTGCGTCGGGCCTGGGCGGCCGCGCGGAAGCCCGCATGCAAGCGGTCGGGCGATGTCACCGCCAGCAAGCCCGCCTCGGGGATGTCTTCCAGGATCGCATCATACGCTGCCGTGGCTTCGGGGGCCGTGACCCCGCAATATACAATGGCAAGCTCCGACCCTGGGGCGGGCTTCTTGACCCAATAGCCGCCCGCCAGAATGTCGGCGCGCAGATCGGGCGTGAGCGCGCGCATAGGCTGTTGCATCGGCCGTGTGGACAGGCGCAAGTACACCGAGCCGCCGTCGGGCTTCTGCATGTGGTCGAAAGCCCAGGTCATGATCGGGGCCAGTTCGTCGGCGTAAGCGGGCTCGAAGTACGCAAGGTTGGCATGCCCGATGCCGATCAGCGGCGTGAAGGTGGACTGGTGCGCGCCCCCTTCGGGGCCCAGCGTAATCCCCGACGGTGTCGCCACCAGCATGAAGCGCGCATCTTGATAGCAGGCGTAGGTTAGCGCATCGAGGCCGCGCGCGATGAAGGGATCGTACAGCGTGCCGACGGGCAAGAGGCGCGCCTCGAACAGGTCCGCCGACAGGCCAAGCGCACCCAGCAGCAGGAACAGATTATTTTCGGCGATGCCGAGTTCGATGTGCTGGCCCTTGGGGTCTTGCGCCCACTTCTGCGGCGAGGGCACGTGCATCTGCCGGAAAATGTCCTCGCGGCGCTTGGTATGGAAGGGACTGCGCTGGTTCACCCAGCCGCCGAGATTGGTGGAGACCGTCACGTCGGGCGAGGTGGTGACAATGCGCTGGGCCAAGGGCGTATCGCCCTTGCCCAGCTCGTTCATGATCTTGCCGAAAATTTCCTGTGTCGACATGCGCTCGCCCTTGGGCGGGGCAAGATCGTGCACAGGAATCACAGCGGCGCGTTCGGTTTTCTGTTCGCGCGGAATGCGCGCCTTGAACGGCACGGCGTTCAGGAAGGCACGTAAATCCGCTTCCTGCGGTTCAAGGCCCGCGAAAGGCTGCCACTCGGCCCCATCTTGAATACCCAGCGCGGCCTTGAACTTGGCGATCTGGTCGTCGTTCATGATGCCGGCGTGGTTGTCCTTGTGGCCCGCCAAAGGCAAACCGTGGCCCTTCACCGTATAGGCGATGAAGCAGGTGGGTGTGTCGGACTTCGATGCTTCATTGAAGGCGTTGATGATCGCCTCCATGTCGTGGCCGCCCAGGTTGGTCATCAGCGCGTGCAGGGCCGCATCGTCGTGGGACGCGAGCAGGTCATTGAGGCCCGGCGCGTCCTTCAGGTCGCGCGCCAGGTGCTCGCGCCATGCCGCACCCCCTTGGAAGGTCAGCGCCGAGTAAAGCTGGTTGGGGCAATCGTCGATCCAGGCCTTCAAGGCCGGGCCGATGGGCGTCTTGAATACTGCTTCCAGCTTCAGGCCGTATTTCAGCAGCACCACGTTCCAGTCGACGGTCTCGAAGAAACCGGTGATGCGCTTGAACAGCTGGTCGTTCACCACGCCATCCAGACTTTGGCGGTTGTAGTCGACGATCCACCAGACGTTTTTCACCTCGTGCTTCCAGCCTTCCAGAAGCGCTTCGTAGATGTTGCCTTCGTCCAGTTCCGCATCGCCCAACAGCGCGATCATGCGGCCCTTGGGTGTATTCGGCGCGACGAGGTCGTGAGCGTGCAGGTAGTCCTGCACCAGGGCGGCGAAAAGGGTTTCGGCGACACCCAAGCCCACTGAGCCCGTGGAAAAATCCACATCGGCCTTGTCCTTGGTGCGCGACGGATAGGGCTGCACGCCGCCGAAGGCGCGGAAGTTCTGGATGCGTTCAAGCGTCTGATTGCCGAGCAGGTATTGGATAGCGTGGAACACCGGTCCAGCGTGCGGCTTCACGGCGACGCGGTCGTGCGGGCGCAGCGTGTGCAGATAAAGGGCCGTCAGCACCGTCGCCATGGAAGCGCTGGAGGCCTGGTGCCCGCCGACTTTTATTCCATCATTGTTGTCGCGGATGTTGTTGGCGTTGTGGATCATCCATGTGGCCAGCCACAGGATTTTCCGCTCCAAGGTTTTCAGATGCGCCTCGTCAGCCGTCGCGATCACTGTCGGCACTCCCTGCTCTAACTTGCTTGCTGCAGGCTAAGCCCGAAGGCCAGGGCATGTCCTTGTTATTCCTTGCGTTTGGACCGATCTGATAGCAATATTTATGAATAATTCTGACATGAATTGGTGACTTATGCCAAAAACTGACATCGACGCGACGGACTTCCGTATCCTGCAAACCGTCCAGGAGGATGCGCGGCTCAGCAACGTCGAGCTGGCCGAGCGCGTGGGCCTGTCGCCCTCGCCGTGCTTGCGGCGGCTCAAGCGCCTGGAAGAGGACGGCATCATCAAGGGCTACATGACGCTTCTGGATCAAAAAGCGGTGGGCCTTCCGGTGAACGTGTTCATCTCGGTGACCTTGAAGGAGCAGTCGGAACATGCGCTGGACGACTTCGAGGGGCGCATTCGGCAACTGGCGCAGGTGATGGAGTGCTACCTGATGACCGGCACGGCCGATTATCTGTTGCGCGTCGTCACCGCCGACCTCGCGGCCTACGAAAGTTTCCTGAAGGAGCACCTGACGCGCATTCCGGTCATCGCCAGCATCCAATCGAGCTTCGCCTTGAAGCAGGTGAGTTTCCGCACTGCACTGCCGTTGCCTCAACGCACAATTTAAAAGGCCTAGGCGTATTATTAGCGATTCATGCGACGGCGGGGACATTCACACGCATACGAGGATGCATAAAGCGGGGATGGATAAACGGGGATGGATAAACGGGGATGTGAAGTGCGCTTGCGCTTGGCCTCGGACTACGGTGAAGTGTGACGGCGCTACGCCGTAAGTATTTCACCTTCGTTCCGATAAAGACCGCAGCCATGACGCAGACCCGAACCGCCGCGCCCCCCGGGCTGATGCCCGGCTTGATGATGGACCGCCCGCTGCTGGTGACGCAGTTGCTGTCATTTGCGGCGCAGTTTCATGCCGACACCGAGGTTGTGACGCGTACTGTTGAAGGACCGATTGAGCGCCTCACTTACGCTGCCATGTGGGCGCGCACGCAGAAGCTCGCCAACGCGCTGATCGGCCTCGGCGTGAAACCCGGCGACCGCGTCGCCACTCTGGCCTGGAACACCGGTCGGCATATGGAACTGTACTACGCTGTGGCCGGCATCGGCGCCATTTGCCACACCATCAACCCGCGCCTGTCGGGCGACCAGATGCGCTACATCCTCAATCATGCCGAGGATTGCGTGCTGTTCTTCGATCTCACCTTCGCCGACGCCGTGGCTGAGAACTGCAAGGGGGCGAACAGCCTGAAGGCCCGCGTGGCGTTGACCGATGCCGCGCACAAGCCAGCACAACCGGCCTTAAGCGACGTCTTGACCTACGAGGAACTGATCGCGGGGCACGCCGATACGTTCGACTTCCCCGAGTTCGACGAAAATACCGCCGCCTCCCTGTGCTACACCTCGGGCACCACCGGCAACCCCAAGGGCGTGCTCTACAGCCACCGCGCGCTGATGCTGCACTCCTTCGCCGTGTGCACCTCGGCCACCATGGGCCTCTCGGTGCACGACCGCGCCCTGCCCGTCGTGCCCATGTTCCACGTCAATGCCTGGGGCATGCCCTATGCCGCGCCCATGAGCGGCTGCAACCTCGTCATGCCCGGCGCCAAGCTGGACGGGCCCAGCCTGTTCGAATTGATGGACACCGAGGGCGTCACCTGCTCGCAAGGTGTGCCAACGGTGTGGATGGCGTTGCTGGCGACCATGCGCGAGAAGGGCCGCAAGCCCAAGGCGCTGCAGCGCGTGCTGGTGGGCGGGGCCGCTGTGTCGGAAATGCTAATCGACGCCTTCGAAAAAGAATTTGGTGTCGCGGTCAACCATGCCTGGGGCATGACCGAGATGACGCCGCTGGGCGTGGTCAACACGCTGAAGCCGAAGTTCCTGGACCAGCCGCGCGATCAGCAGATGCCGCAGAAGCTGAAGCAGGGCCGCGCCGTTTACGGTGTCGACTTGCGCATCACCGACGAGGCCGGCCATGTGCTGCCCAACGACGGCAAGAGCGCGGGGCACCTGCAGGTGCGCGGACCCTGGATCGTGAAGCGCTATTTCAAATCCGAGGAGACACCCCTGACGGTCGACGGCTGGTTCGACACCGGCGATATCGCGACCATCGACCCCGACGGCTACATGCAGATCACCGACCGGGCCAAGGACGTCATCAAGTCGGGCGGCGAGTGGATCAGTTCGGTGGACCTGGAGAACGCTGCCCTGGGCCACCCCCAGATCGCGGCCGCCGCCGTCATCGGCGTGCCCCACTCCAAATGGCTGGAACGGCCCCTGTTGATCTGCGTGGCCAAGGGCCCCGAACGGCCTAGTTTGCAGGAAATGAACGCGTTCCTGGTGACCAAAGTGCCCAAATGGTGGCTGCCCGACGCCCTGGAATACGTGACCGCGATTCCCCTGGGCGCCACCGGAAAAATCCAGAAGACCAAGTTGCGGGAACAATTCAAGGACTTCAGGGCTGGGTAGATTGATATTTAAGGGCTTTTTCCCCCGATTCGGGGGCGTTGTTCCCTTTGCCGACGATTAACAATTTGCTACGACAGTCCCCACCTTCAGGGATGGGGACCAAGACGGGATGAACGCCCGCATTAAATTCGAAGTCCAGTTGTTCAGCAAGAACAAGTGGCACATCAACGACGTGGTGCAATCGGAAGAAGCCGCAAAGCGCAAAGCCGAAGAGCTTTTAGCGCTGAAGGACACCGAGGGCGTGCGCATCATTAAAGAGTCGCATTTCGGCAGCGACAACGTGCGCGAGTCCGAAATTTTCAAGCAGATGAAAGAGGTCGAGAAGGAGCAGGACTTTTCGGTCACGCCCGTCGACGACGCTCCGTTGTGCGAGCAGGTCTCGGAGTATTACGAAACCCAGGCGCGCACCACCATGTCGCGGCTGTTCTCGAAGTATCTCGAAAAGAACGAGATCACGCCCTTCGAGATGCTCTACAGCCACAAGAATCTCAAACGCGCCTTGGCCCTCGACAACATGATCCCTTCGGCGGTCGACAAGATCGCCTCGCTGCATGCCAAGGCAACGCAGACCGACAGCCGCAAGCGCAAGGACATCATCTACGCTGCCGTGGACAAGATCGCCGCGCGCGCGCGAGAAATCGACAACAAGCCCCTGCCCGAACTGAAAGGCAGCACGCTCGACGAACTCTTAGCGCAAGTCGACGCCAAGACGGCCGATACCGAAGAACGCAAGTACTTG
>JAEUKM010000195.1 GCA_016793085.1 Rhodospirillaceae bacterium | reverse complement strand
GACTTCGGGGATGATGAGGCCCGCCAATGGATTTCGCCGCCGCCCGCCGCAACATGGTCGCCAGCCAGATCAAAACCAACCGGGTCACCGACCCCTTGGTGATCGAGGCCATATCCGAAGTTCCGCGCGAGAAGTTCCTGGCCCCCGAGCAGCGCAATTTCGCCTATGTCGACGACGACCTGCCCATCGGCAAGGGCCGCGTCATCATGGAGCCCATGGTGCTGGCGCGCCTGCTGCAATTGGCCGACGTGCAGACCAGCGACAACGCGCTGCTGATCGGGGCCGGCACGGGCTATTCCACGGCGGTGCTGGCGCGCATGGCCAGTTCGGTCGTGGCGGTGGAAAGCGACCCTGATCTGGCCGCGCGCGCCTCGAAGATTCTCACCGAACTGCCGGTGGATAATGCGGCTGTCGTTTCGGGCGACCTCGCCCGCGGCAAGCCCGAGCAGGGGCCCTTCGACGTCATTTTCATCAATGGCGCCGTGGCCACCATCCCGGACGGTCTGAAGAACCAGTTGGCCGACGGCGGACGGTTGGTCGGCATCGTGGCTGATGGCCCCATGGGCCGGGCCACCCTGGTGACGCGCTCGGGCAACGCATTCGGTCACCGTACCGAGTTCGACGCCGCCACGCCGATCCTGCCGGGCTTCCAGAAACAGACCGGATTCGTATTCTAAAATATCTATTAATTATAGCCTCTTGTGATTCGTTCTTCAGGTGAAGAATGATGTATCTTGGATTCAACTTGTCCTAGGCCATGATCGGCGGGCTATGGGGCAATCGCCAGCAGTTCCAGGGCAATGCCATACGCAAATTGCTGATGTCATTCCATGACCTAAGTGTCACAAAGGGTTACCGATTTTGGGTGGAAGCGGGCCGGGGCTTCGGTTAGTTATGCCGCTCAATTTGAAATGAAATGGAGTGTCCGATGAACGGACGTCGCGCTGTGTTCTCGCAAAAATTCAAAGTCGCGTTGCTGGCCGGGGCCGCCATGATGGGGGCTCAACTGGCTGCTCCCGCCGCCCAGGCCGATACGCTGGAAGAAGCGTTGGCGCTGGCTTATCAGAACAACCCGACGTTGCTGGCCGCCCGCGCGGCCTTGCGCTCGGTCGATGAAAGCGTGCCGATCGCGCTGTCGGGTTGGCGTCCGAGCTTGAACGTGACCGGCAACGTGGCCCGCACGCGCTCGGAAACCAACATCATCCGCAATAACTCGGGCGGCGGTGCGGTATTCGGCGGCGGCACGACCTTGCGCACCTCGCAGACGGCCGCGGCCCAGTTGTCGCAGCCGCTGTTCAACGGCTGGGAAACCGCTGCCGGCACCTCGCAAGCCAAAGCCAACGTGAAGGCCCAACGCGCACGCCTGCAGGCCAGCGAAGCCCAGGTGCTGACCGATGCCGCCGCGGCTTATGTCGACGTGCTGCGCGATCAGGCCGTTGTCGAACTTCAGCGCAACAACGTGCAGGTGCTGACGCGCCAGTACGAAGCCACCAACGACCGCTTCCGTGTCGGCGAAATCACCCGTACCGACGTGGCGCAGTCCGAGGCCCGGCTGGCCGGTGCGAAAGCGCAGTTGATCACCGCCGAAGGCAACCTGCAGAAGTCGCGCGCCGCGTATCAGAATACCATCGGCAAAGCCCCCGAAGGCTTGAGCCCGCCGACCGTGGCCAAGGGGCTGCCGAGTTCGGTTGACGATGCCACGACTGCGGCCTTGAAGGGCAACCCGGCGTTTCTGGCGGCCGACTACGCCGCCCAGGCCGCGCAGGACGCCATCGACGTCAGCCGCTCCGACCTCTTGCCCTCGGTGAACCTGGAAGCCTCGTACCAGAAGGGCTGGAACACCATCGCCGACGTCTCGCGCGCCGAAACCGCCCAGGCCCGCGCCGTGCTGACCGTGCCGCTCTATCAGTCGGGCGCCGAGTACGCCCGGCTGCGCCAGAGCAAACATGTCGCCGGCCAGCGCCGCTTGGAAGCCGATCAGGCCCGCGACGATGCGCGCGAAAACGCCACCGCGACGTTTGAAACCTATCAGTCGGCCACGGCCAGCCTGGAATCCCTGAAGTCGCAGATCAAAGCATCCGAAATCGCCCTGGAAGGCGTG
>JAEUKM010000414.1 GCA_016793085.1 Rhodospirillaceae bacterium | reverse complement strand
GGACTTCACCACGGCGAAGACGCCCGAAGTGGGCTCGCCCGTGGCCGCGCTGAAAGAGTTCGCGGCCATGTTGAACTTGAGCCCCGCCGACGTGGACGACGCCGGCACCCCGGCCATGAGCCTGTCGTGCGGCACATGGTTCACCGTCATTCCCCTGCGCTCGGTGGACGCGGTCGCCCGCGCGCGGCTGAACATGGACATCTGGGGGCGTCTGTTAGGCGGCTCGCGCGCCAACAAGACATACATTTTCGCCCGTACCGCGCCCGACAAAATCCACGCACGCATGTTCGGCCCCGGCGAGGGTGTGGCTGAAGACCCCGCCACCGGTTCGGCGGCCTGCGCGGTGACGGGCTGGCTCGCGCGCGACCAAAAAACACAGAACGGCACGCTGCGCTGGACCATTACACAGGGCGTTGAAATGGGGCGGCCCAGCACCATTTTCGCCGAAGCCGATGTCGTGAACGGCGCGATTTCCGCCGTGCGCTGCGGCGGCACCGCCGTGCTGATGAGCGAGGGCGAACTACGCGCGCCGGAATAGCGGTTCGTGTTGCGCTGCAAAAGCCCGTGAAGCGCCTCGCCGGGCGTCCCCCAAAAGTGGTAAAATAGGCTGTCGGAGGGACGCGCTATGACAGCCCTGATCACCAAACATCGCGTTGCGTTTGTTGCGCTCATTGCCGCGGCGCTGACGGTGATGGCCTCATTGGCCGCAGCCCAGCAGTTCTCGGCGGGCAATGGGCTGGTGAACGAGTCCGCCTATGCTTTGCAGCGCGAGCAATGGAAGAAAGGGGCCGACCTGGCAATGAAGGCCCTGCGCTCTGGCGAGCTATCGCCTGAAAACACACCGGCGGCCTACAACAACCTCTGCATCGGGCTGACGCGCACCGGAAAGTTCGACGACGCCATGGCCGCGTGCACCAAGGCCATTACCATGAAGCCGCGCCAGTGGGCTTTCTACAACAACCGCGCCAACATTTATTTCCACCAGGCCGAGTTTGACCGGGCGCTGGCGGAATACTACAAAGCCATGACCTTCAGCCCCGGCGACAGCGTGCTGATGCAGAACATCGCCCTGACGCTGAAGGTGCGCCGTGACCGCACCGCACGCCCGTCGGGTAAAAGACTGAGTTGATAACCCTTTCGACTAACAGGTCAGTTCTTTTCCGCCTTTTTCTTTTTCCGCCCTCTTCTTTTCTCGCCAATGTGTTCGCGTTACGAGATTCTGACCCCGTTTGAAAGCATTGTCGCCGGGCGGGCATTGGGCATCTCACCTTCGGACGAAGATGCACAGCGCGCGCGCAAATTCCCCAAAGGCGAAGTGCGGCCCACCGACATGGCCCCGGTGATTTTGTCCGAGCACACCATCGGCTGGATGCCCTGGGGCTTGAGCGTATCGTGGCAAAGCCAGCCCGTCATCAACGCGCGCGCCGAAACGCTGGAGCAGAAGCCCACCTTCCGCCCGCTCCTGGAGCAGCGCTGTCTCGTACCCGCCAGCGCCTACTTTGAATGGCGCACTGCGGGCCGCAGTAAAATCAAGACACGCATTTCATTGGCCGAATCAAATGGGTTGATGTTCGCAGGCCTGATCGGTGATGGGCGCTTCACCATCGTGACTTGCGCGCCTGCGCCCTCCATTGCGCACATTCACGACCGCATGCCCGTGCTGCTGGAGCCGGAAGCGCAACTCGTGTGGTTGAGCACACAGCGAAAGTTCGTGGACGTGAAAGGCGTGCTGGTTCCCTGCCGCGCCGCGCTAAAAGCCGAAGAAATCAGCCCGCCTGCCCGGCAAGGGGAACTGGCGCTTTAGTGACAGAGAAACACCGGCAGCACGGCCTGCTGCATGACGTAGCCGGTGACGCTGCCCAAGATAAGCTGTCGCAGTTTCGAGCGCGTATAAGCGCCCATCACCATCATGTCGGCATTAAGGTCGCCGGTCGCGAACAGCAGCGAGCGGCCGGTGCGCACCTCGCGCGGCAGCACCTTGGAGACCACCGCGTGCACGCCGTGATAGGCCAAGTGCGCTTCCAGGTCGCCGGTTTCGGCGTACCATTCCTCTTCCTCGACGCGCAAAATCACCACTTCGTCGGCGCGCTTTAAGAACGGCAAGGCCGCCTGCACCGCACGCGTGGCCTCGGTCGAGCCGTTCCAGAACAGCGCGATCTTTTTGAAGCTCCCGCCGGAGACAGGCTTGTCTTTCGGGATCGGGGGCGCTGCGATGACCGCACGCCCGCTTTGCATCAGGGCCGCGTTCAGCGTCATCAGGGCGGCGGTTTCGGTATCGCCCGTGGGCCGGGCCACCACCAACAAGTCGGCGCGGCAGCCGCGCAAGGCCACCACCTGTTCCTCGACGCCCGAGGATTCCAGCCAAGTAATGCTGAACCCGTTACTGCTGGCCGGTACGGCATCGGAGTTGGCAATGTTTTCGCGGCTCAGGATTTCGTCGTAGACGGCCCGGGTGCGCGCCGCGCGCTGGCCCGATTCCTTCTCGGCCACGCCCATCATTTCATCGACCATGGCCCCGGACATGGCCTCGCCCACCAGCGGCAGGGCAGCCGCCGGGTCAGAGCGCACGTGCATGGCATCGACATGACACTCGAGATGGCGGCCGACACGCAAGGCGGTCTCCAATGTCGCGCGGCCCGAAACCGCATCGCTGACGACGGCCAGAATATTGCGAATACTCGACATCGGCACGCTCCTGAAAACCGGCGAGAGGCCTGAAAGCCGATTAGAGAACATAGTTTAGCAAGGGACGCCGCCGGATGACAGAGCGGGTTAGAGCATCGTGCCGAAAAGTGGGAACCGGTTTTCGGCAAAAACGATGCGGCCAAATCACAACCTGGAGCAAGCAGCCAGATTCCGACTGAACGCTGCTTGCTCTAGAGTTTGCGGTGCATCTCGGGCACCCCTTCGGGGTCCTGGTGAATGATGACATCGGCGTGCGGGTACGCCGCCAGAATGGCGTTTTCCACGTCGTCGGAAATGCGGTGCGCCTCTAATAGGGTCAGCGACTTGTCCAGCACGATGTGCATCTGCACGAAGGCCCGCGCGCCCGACTGGCGGGTGCGCAACTCATGGACATTTTTCACGTGTGGGTTCTGCCGCGCCAGCGCAACAATGTGGTCGCGGTCGGCGTCGGGCATTTCGGCGTCCATCAAATGCCCGATAGCGCCATAGGCAATCTTGCCCGCGTTCACGAGCAGGAAAACCGCAATGGCGCCGCCGAACAGCGGATCGGCCCAGGCCATGTCCATGTAGGTGGCGGCATAAATGGCGGCGATGACGCTGAGATTGATCAACAGGTCGCCGGTGTAGTGCAGCGAATCTGCCGTGATCGCCATGGAGCCGGTCTTGCGCACCACGTACTTCTGGAACGCCACCAGCAGCAGCGTGATGATGGTGGAGGGTATCATCACGTAGAGGCCGACCTCACCGCTTTCCACGGGCGCCGGGCTGACGAAGCGCGAGGCGGTTTCCACCGCCAAGAGCACGCCCGAGCCCGCGATGAACGCCGACTGGCCCAAAGCCGAAAGAGGTTCCGCCTTGCTGTGGCCGAAGCGGTGATCGTCGTCGGCGGGCGCCAGCGCATGCCGCACGGCAAAGAAATTGAGCGCGGACGCCAGCAGGTCGAGCGCTGAATCGGCCAGGCTGGCCAGCAGCGACACTGAGTTCGTGGTGATGTACGCGCCCGTCTTGATGCTCACCAGCACCACGGCCGTGGTCATGGCGACGACGGTCGCCAGCCGCATCAATTTGGCTGAAGCGGCGGGCGTCACGGATACAACCGTTCTGTCGTCCAACCGCCGCCGGCGGGGCGGTAGACGACGCGGTCATGCAGGCGGTTGGGGACATCCTGCCAGAACTCGATTTTCTCGGGCTTCAGGCAAAAGCCGATCCAATAGCCCGGCCGGGCGACCGTCTGCCCTGCGAATTTCTTTTCGGCCGCCTCCAGGCGCGACACCAGTTCAGCGCGCGCGGGCAATGGCCGCGACTGGTCCGAGGCCCAGGCCCCCAACTGGCTGACGCGCGGACGGCTTGCGAAATAGGCATCGGCCTGAGCCGCGCTCACGCGGGTCAGCGGGCCCTCGGCGCGGATCTGGCGGTTCAGGCTTTTCCAGTACAGGCAGATGGCCCCGAAGGGGTTTTCGGCGATCTCACGGCCCTTCTGGCTGTCCGCATTGGTGTAGAACACCAGCCCCTCGGGCCCGAAATCTTTCAGCAGCACCATGCGCACCGAAGGCCGCCCGGCCTTGGTGGCGGTCGCAAGACTTATGGCTTCTGGCGACACGGGCTCGGCGGCGGCGGCCTCGTCGTACCACCGGCGGAACAGCGCGTAGGGGTCGGCGAAAGCGGGGATCAGGGGATCGGGCGTTAAGGCTGTGCTGGTCATATGGGTACGGTCCTGGGCAGACAGTAATAAGGGGCGGAAGGCAGCCCGACAACACCGCCAAATCCTTGGAAAAAGCCCCCGATTCGGGGCTGGAATACCTTGAATCCGCCTTGTCTGGAGCCCTTTACGCCCTTATTTCGCCACCTTCCCCCGCTTGAATCGGCATGCTTAAAGGGCCCCCGAAAACAGGCCCCAGAACTCGGGAATAGGATCAGAGGTCACACATGAAGACGCGTTTTGCCCCCCGCATGCTGGTCGTCGCAGCCATGGCTTCGGCCCTGGCGCTGTCCGGCTGCGCCAATGACGGGCGCGGCGGCAAGGAAACCTTCGGCACGCTGCTCGGCGCAGGCTTGGGCGCCTGGGCCGGGTCGTCCATCGGCAAGGGCTCGGGCAAGGTGGTGGCCGTCGCCGCCGGCACCATGCTGGGCGCGGCGGTGGGCAACTCCATCGGCCGGGGCCTGGACGACGTGGACCGCATGAAAATGCGCGAAGCCGAGCAGCGCGCCTATGCCGCCCCTATCGGCGAAGCCATCGTGTGGAACAACCCCAACACCGGCAACTCGGGCTCCATCACCCCGGTGCGCGACGGACGCACCACCGGCGGGCGCTACTGCCGCGAATTCCAGACCGACGTGACCGTCGGCGGCAAGCGCGAGAACGCCCACGGCACCGCCTGCCAGGAGCCCGACGGTTCGTGGCGGATCGTGGAAGGCTAAGAATTTTTCTCGAAATTAAAAAGGGCGGCTTTCACAGCCGCCCTTTTGGTTTGCGACGACCTAACTCAACCGCGCCCGTGCCTGGCTTATGACGGCGGCCAGGGCAGCCACCGCCACAAGACCAGCCGCCACAGCAAACGTTGCGCGCAGTCCGGCGGCCGCAGCCTCAGGGTTGAACAGCCCCGCCTCATGGGACCGCGACGCCAGGGCGAAGACCGCGCCCATGGCGGACGCGCCCGTGATCAGCCCCAGATTGCGCGATAAGTTCAGCAGGCCAGAAACCACGCCCCGATGCGCATCGGGTGCGGCCGTCATGATTGTGGTGTTATTGGCTGCCTGGACCTGCGCGTAGCCCGCCGTCAATAGGGCCAATGGCACAACGTAACCCGCTACACCCGCAGACACGGGCATGACAGCCAACAGGCTCGCGCCCGCAAGCATGCCGGCTAGTCCAACCACAGTCATGCGACCAGGGCCGAAACGGTCGACCGCGCGGCCGGCGGGAACGCCCATCAGCGCGGTGACGACTGGCCCCACCGACATGCACAAACCCACAGTGACAGCATCAAGCATCAAAGCCCCGGACAAATAGAACGGGCCGACAATCAGGGTCGCCATGACCACAGCCATCACCAGAAGGTTCATGACCAGGCCGGTGCTTAGAACCCGGTTGCGCAGCATCGCCGGCCTGATCAGCGGCGAGACCGTTTTTGTTTCAGCGAACGCAAAAAGTCCTAGCCCAAGAATACCGGCCAGCAATAAAGCAGCGTTCAGGGCACCGAACGCGCCCCGCCCCAAGGTCATGGACAGCGCGTATGCAACCAGCGATGCAGCCAGCAGAGCCGTGCCCATGCCGTCGAAACCCGCCTGGCATGACGGCTGCGGAGAATCCAACGGTAGGTAACGATAGCCAAGAGCCAGGGCCAGAAGCCCCAGCGGAATGTTAATGTAGAAAACCGCGGCCCAGCCCAGCTTCGCGATCAGGATGCCGCCCAGCGACGGGCCCAGCGCCGTTCCGACAGCGGACATAGTTCCCAGCAGGCCCATGGCGCTGCCGGTTTTTTCCTTGGCAACCGCGCCCGACACCATCGCCACCGTCAGCGCCATCATGACAGCCGCCCCCAGCCCCTGCACGGCGCGGGCGAAAATCAACAGCGCCAATGTCGGCGCGGCGGCGCACGCGGCCGAAGCCAACGTAAACACCGCAAGTCCCCACAGCAAAACACAGCGATGACCGGCCATGTCGCCCAGCCGCCCCGCACTGACGATGACCGTGGTGATCGTCAACAGATACGCCAGGACGATCCACTGGACGTCCTGAAACGAGGCGTTGAACGCCTCGGCCAATGCCGGCAGCGCGATGTTGGCTATGCTGACGCCCAACGCGGACAACAGTATCGACAAGGACAGACACACCAGCGTCCACGGCACTGCGGTCTGCGTGTCCAGTCCCCGCACAACTGCGGCACAGCCGCTTTGAGTAGTCTGATCCATAACTGTCTCCGTCCTCACTGGCAGACGCCGGAACCCTTTGCTTTACCGCCGGGCCTGGATAATCCGCTTGAATTATATGCGTGCGCACGCATATAATTAGGGCGCGGCAATGGATCTGTCAAAAGGAGTCTGCGGTGGATCGGTTTCTGGCCTTGTTTGAGATGGTGGGCGTGTTGGCGCGGCGGCGCTATCTTATTGGCGAAAAACACTTTTCCAGCCTTGGGCTGAACCACTCGGAAGCCAGGCTGATCACCCTTCTCAGTCAGGGCGGCGGCGCGATAGCGCAAGACGCCCTCACCAACGCCATGCACATCGACCGCAGCAACGCCGGGCGCGCCCTGAAACGGCTGGAACAGGATGGCTACGTCGTCCGTCGCAAGGACGCAGAGGATAAGCGGGCGAATTTCGTGCGTATGACCGATAAGGGCCGCAAAGCCGCCGGGGACATCGTGAAGCTACGCAAAAGAATTGCGCAAACCTTCTTCGGCGACCTCAGCGAGCGCGAAGCTGAGGTGGTTTTACATCTGTTGGGAAAAGCGCTAGTTGAAAAAAATACACCATAAGAATCGGGGCAAATAAAAAAGGGCGGGATCGCAGGATCCCGCCCCCTTAGTTTGAGGGAGTGTGTGGCTCTCCGGCCCTTACAGGGTCATGTTCACGCCGAAGAAGAAGTACCGGCCGCGGTTGTCGTACTGCGACGAACCGGTACCGGTGCCGGTGAAGACTTCCGGCAGCGCAGGCGGATAACGATCGAACAGGTTGACGATACCACCGCGCACCGAGACCATGTCGTTCACCTTATAGGTGCCGCGCAGGTCGTGGCGGAAGTAATCGCCCGTCTTGAACGGCGCCAGCACGCCCTGCTGCTGGGCCTGGCTTGCGATCATCGAGCCGTAATACAAGGTGCTCCACGTCAGCGACAGCCTATCCCCGGTCCAGCGCACCGACGCATTGCCCTTCCATTCAGGCGTCGCGTTGGTGATCGTGTTGGCGAACTGGACATACGCTTGGCCCGGCAGGCCTTGCGAGGCGAACTGGTACATCCAGGTCGCATCCACGCGCATGGCGATGGTGCCGTAATCCTTGCCGAACATGTCTTCGGTATGGAAGCCGTACTGGATCGAGTAATCCCAGCCTTCCACCTTGGTCGAGGCGATGTTCTGGTTGAGCAGGATCACCTCGATCACGCCGCCAGGAACAGCACCGCCGTTGGTGCCGGTCGCATCACGCCGGATCTGGGCGCAGAACGGGTTAGACGCGTAGGTCTGCGTTCTGTCGTCGTGACACAAAGCCCCCAAGAGTGTGTTGATCGGAACCGTGCCGACCGAGTCCGTGATCGTGTAACGGAAGAAATCGACCGAGAACGACAGGTTCGGAATCCAGCGCGGCTCGACCACCATGCCGTACTGATACGTATGCGCCGTTTCGGGCCCGAGGTTGGGGTTGCCGCCCTGCAGCAACGCCAGCGACGGACGGCCCGTGCCGAAGTTCGAGATGAACGTCAGCGGATTGTAGTTCGGAATGGCGGCCGCGCAGGTGACAAGACGGGCCTGCTGCTGGGCTGGCGTCGCGCTGCGGAACACGTCACGGTCGCAGGGGTCGATGCCGGTGGTCGTGAAGTTGCGGCTTTGCGGCGCAAACAGTTCGACGATGTTCGGCGCACGCACGGCGGTGGCGTCGGTCATGCGGAAGCGCACGTCTTCCACCGGCGCCCATTGCAGATTGTAACGGCGCTGATCGGTGTTGCCGATCGAGGAGTAATCCGAGGCTCTGCCGGCGAATTCCACCGTCAGGTCCTTGGCCATCACGACGTCCTTCAGCAGCGGAACGGCGATTTCGCCGTAGGCTTCCTTCACGCTGTACTCGCCCGCGCGCGTGCCGATGGCGTTGAAGAACAGCGCGCCGGTGGCCCCCAGGGCGTCCTGGGCAAAGAAGCTTTCTTCCTTGCGGTACTCGGCGCCGAAGGCCACGCCCACCGGGCCTGCCGGCAGGTCTATGATGTCGGTGGCGAAGTTGATGCCCGCCACCGTCTGCTTGACTTTCTGTTCCGTCGTCGACGAGGCGTTCGCCCACTGAATGGCTTCACGGCTGGCGCCGTTGATCAAATCCCACGGTACGCATCCCAGCGTGCGGGCCGTGGCGTCGCGGCAGACAATCTGCCCGTTCAGCACAACAGCGTCCGTCGCCTGTTGGACACGCAGGATGTTGGGTACGTTCAGCGATGTCGTGTCGCCCGTCACCTCTGAGTACTGGAAATAGCCATCGGTGTTCACGTCACGGCCAAAAGCCTGGAACTTGCCCTCGAAGCCGGGGGTCAGCTTGAAGATTTCGCGGGTGGCGTCGACGTTTCGTCCGCCGAATTCCTGCCAGAACTTACCGACTTGCGCGGTGGAGCCTTGCGTGAAGGTCTTGCCCGCGGCCAGCCATTCCGCCCGCAACTGGGTCGCGGCCGTGCTATTGCCGGCCAGGAAGGCGTTGTCGCCGCGCAGCACGACCGGCATGGTGCCGCCGCCCGCAGCGCTGGAGAACGCCGGCTGGAAGATGCCGTAGCCGCGGCCGTTGCCGTACATGCCGTCGAACGTCAGCTTCCAGTTGTTGTCGAGCGCATAATCGGCATACAGGCGGCCCACGCCGCGCTCGAACTCACCCTGCAGGTTGTTGTAGACGGCGGCGTAGAACAGGGCCGGGTCTTGGCAGTCAGGCTGCACGGTCGGCGTCGAGCACGCCGCCGACAGACGCACGATGCTGAGGCCGTTGTCGCGCACATCTCGCGTGACCGACCGCGCCGTCCCCAGCGCGCCGCCGATCAACTGGAACGTGGCGAACGGCGAGGTGTTCGAGCGCGAGGTGGGATTGAGAATGGTCTGCGGGGTTACCCGCGTATCGCGGCGGATACCGGGGAACAATTCGTCCCGGTCCTCCTGCATGATCTTGTTCTGGCGGCCGTATTCGGCGCCGATCAGGATGTTCATGCGGTCATCGAGGGCTTTTCCGCCCCAGTTGAAGCCTGCGCGGTACTCGGCGCCGTCACCGTCCTGGGTAACGCCGGCCTGACCGTCGACTTCAAGACCGTCTTGCTCCTTCTTCATGATGATATTGACGACGCCCGAGACGGCTTCCGAGCCGTATACCGCCGAAGCGCCGCCGGCGATGGTCTCGATGCGGTCGATCATCAGCGACGGAATGACGTTCAAGTCGACAGCGGGCGAAGACGCATCGGTGAACGGCAGGCGGCGGCCGTCCATCAGCACCAGAGTGCGCGTGGGACCAAGCCCTCGGATGTCGGCGCGGGTCTGGCCGGCCAGGAACAAGGTCGAGCTTGAGTTCTGGCTGTTGGTGGCCGGGTTGATGTTCGGCTGATCGAGCAGAACTTCACCGATGATGGCGCTGCCGGACTCACGGATGCTTTCCGAGGTCACGACCGAGATGGGCTGCGCCGAGGTGAAACTATCGCGGCGGATGCGCGAACCAGTCACTACAATCTCTTCAAGGTTGTCGTCTTTGGCGGTTTGTTGCGCACTGGTCTGCGCAAAGGAAGGCGCGCTTAAAAATGCGGCTGGAACTGCTGTTACAATGAGAGCCCGTGCGAGCGCGCGGCGAATTACAACGGTCATCTACATCCCCTTATGTAGCGGATTCCAAACGGAAACCTATGTCATATTGTCCTGGAACAATCTTACAGACGTAACAAAACGTCAACAGTCCCAGGGCCGATTTAAGGGGGGTGTGACCTTAGGGTAACGGCCCCAAAAGCCGTCTCAGAGCAGGTCAGGAGCGGCCTATAGGCCGGGCGGTAATCCGACTGGAGGCTTAACCCGCCGCCTCGCCCGGCTCGGCGACAATTTTCGCCAAGGTGACGCTGAGGCTGGTGCGCTCGGTTTCAGCCGCGCGCTGCAAATGTTGCGCAAGCCGCGTAATCATCCCCTTCTGGCGGGCGGAACCCGCCGCCAGCATGTGCGGGAAATCCAGGCCCACGCCGAACAGGTGCACAATATCGGCCAAGGCCAGCCGATCGAGATCGCGGCTGAGCATCC
>JAEUKM010000180.1 GCA_016793085.1 Rhodospirillaceae bacterium | reverse complement strand
GGAAAAAGATTACCATGGCGTTTACTTTCTTTTAATGAGACAAATGATTGTTATGCCTATGGATCCTCGTGCGATTGATCTGATGGTCGAGATGTCTCAGCAAATCCTGGCTGGTGACCACTACCGCGCGCTCAAACTCTGCCGGCAGCTCTTGAAGTACGAAGCGGAGGCGATGGCGAATGTCAAAAGATAAAATTGGCGCGTATCAGCAGCAGCAAAAGCGCAACCTGACGCCGCGCGAAGTGGAGGCCATGGCCTTCACCAAGGCCGCGCTGCTGCTGGAAGAAGCCAAAGCCAAAACCAAGAACGTCGATGAATACGCCAAGGCGCTGCGCTTCAATCACTTGCTGTGGACCATCATCCAGGCCGACCTGACCGACCCTGCCAACCAGTTGCCCGACGAAATCAAAGCCAACGTGATGAGCTTGAGCATCTTCGTCGACAAGCAGACCACCAAGGCGTTGCGCTCCAGCGAGCCGCGCGAGCTTGATATCCTCATCACCATCAACCGCAATTTGGCTGCGGGCCTGCGCACCAACGTCCCCGGCGCGCAAGCCGGCGTCGCCGCGGCCGAGCCGCCGCCGAGCCGTGCGGAATCCGTCTAACCAAACCCCGCGGCTTTTTCCCACAGGCCTTTCGCCGCTTTTCCGCCGCATCCCATGACCTCGTCCTCCGCTCCGGCGCCGCTGCTGCAAAACGCGCTCCGGTTTCTGGAGGCGGGCGATGCAGACGCGGCGCAAATCCTGGTCGATACGCACCTTGCCAAGCATCCGGACGAAGCCGAAGCGCACAATATCTTCGGGCTGATCGCGCAAAAGCAGGGCCGTGCCGCCGAGGCGGCTGAGGCTTTTCATAAAGCCTCGCAGTTGTCACCCGAGGCGCTATACAGCATCCATCATGCTCTGGCTCTGGCCGATCAGCGCCAATTCGATGCGGGCTTGAAGGTGCTGGAAGACGCCCTGCGTCACCGGCCCCGCCATTGCGACGCCCTGATTACACGTGCTCTGATTTTGCAGCGGACGGGGCGCATGGACGAGGCCATCGCGGGCGCGCGCATGGCCACGGCCTTTCACCGCGAGTCCGCGCGCGCGCATCAGACATTAGGCACGCTGCTTTTGAAGGCGCGCCAGCCCGCCGAGGCGGTGGCAGCTCTGACCAAAGCCACTGAACTCGACGCCAACAGCCCCGATGCCTGGGTGAACCTGGGGGTGGCGCAGCGCGACATCGGCGATCTTTCAGGCGCCGAGGCCAGCTATGCCCAGGCTCTGAAACTCTCACCCGATGATCCCATCGTGCACAACAACATGGGGAATGTACTATCGGCGTTGGGCCGCCATGATGCTGCCGTGGCGGCGTACCGCACGGCCATCGGCCTCAAGCCCGATTACCCGGAAGCCAAGGGCAACCTGGCTAACGCCTTGCGCGATCTGGGCCAGGCCGATGATGCCATGGCGGTGCTGGAGCAGGCTGCACGCGAACACCCGGATCATGCGGGTGTGCTCAGCGCCTATGGCAATCTCTTGCGCATCACGGAAAAATTCGACGACGCGGTGGAGGTGCTGGACCGCGCGGTCGCTTTAAGTCCGCAGTCGGCCGAGATTCACAACAACCTGGGCCTCGCCTTAAGCCTGAAGCACAAATGGATCGAGGCCGAGGCGCACTTCAGAACCGCGACGGCACTGCGTCCCGACCAGCCGGTCATCAGCAACAACCACGGCGCGCTGCTGCTGCGCATGTTCCGTTTCGACGAGGCCATCAAGGCGCTCGGCAACGCCATCGCCCACGATCCCGACTACGACGAGGCTTACGGCAACCTGGGCGTCGCGCATTACATGCTGGGCCAAGCCAACGAGGCCATCGCGGTCTACCGCAAGATTCTCGCCCGTAACCCCAAGAACGCGTTTGCCAAGTACGGCTTGGCCGTGACGCTGCTGGAAGACCAGCGTTTATCAGAAGCCGAAACCGAAGTGCGCGAGGCGATTGCGCTCGATCCGCACAACGCCATGGCCAAGAACACCCTGGGCGTGCTGGTGCTCGATCAGCATTTCATCACCGAAGCACGCGCTGCCATGAAGGGGGCGGCGGACGAAAACACCATTTCGGCGCCGATTTTCTATTCGAATTATGCCTTCGCGAGTCTGTACGAACCGGCCATTACGAACTCGGAAGTCTTTGAAATACATAAGGAATTCGGCCGCCGCTTCGGCAAGCCGGTGCCCGAGCCGACAAGGCCCCATGCCCATGCGCGCGAGCCCGACCGCAAGCTGACGCTGGCTTATATGTCACCCGATTTCCGCGCCCACTCGGTGGCGTACTTCTTCGAGGCGCTGTTGGAAAAGCACGACCGCACGCGGTTCAAGATCATCTTGTATTCCAACACCTCACGCAAAGATGTCGTGACCGATGCCTTCAAGCGCGCCGCCGACGAGTGGGTGGAAACGCTGGGCCTGACCGATGACAATTTTGCCGAACGCATTAGAGCCGATGGTGTGGACATTCTGGTGAACCTGGGCGGGCATACCTCGGGGAATAGGTTGCCTGTCTGCGCGCGCAATGTCGCGCCGGTGCAGGTCGAGTATCTGGGCTACCCCGAAACCAGCGGTGTACCCGCCATGAGCTACCGCATCTCCGACGGTCGCGCCGACTCTGAGGGTGCCGAAAAGTTCTGCACCGAAAAAATCATCAGGCTGCCGGATTGTTTCCATTGCTACCGGCCCCACGGCAAGGCGCCTGCGCCAGCCGCCGCACCGCATCTGACCAAGGGCTACGTAACCTTCGCTTCGTTCAACGTGCTGCCCAAGGTGAACGACCGCACCATCGCGGCCTGGAGCGAAATTCTGAAAGCCGTGCCCAACTCGCGCTTTTACATCAAGTGCAAGCAGCTGAGGGACGAGAAGGTGCAGGCACGCATCCGCGCCGACTTCGCGCGTTTCGGCGTCGACCCCGCGCGCATCGACATGGAATCCTTCGTGCCCTCGGTGCAGGATCATCTCAATCAATACGCGCTGGTGGATCTGGCGCTGGATACGTTCCCCTACAACGGCACCACCACCACCTGCGAGGCGATCTGGATGGGCGTGCCGGTGCTGACGCTGAAAGGCGACAATCACCGCAGCCGGGTGGGGTTTAGTCTTTTGTCGGCCTTGGGTCTGGCGGACCGCTTCGTAGCGCGTGACGAGCAGGACTACATTGCGCGGGCCATTGCCTGGGGTCTGAACCCTAAACCGTTGGCGGATATCCGCACGCAGTTGCGCCCCACGATGGCCGCATCGCCCCTGCGCAACGAAGCGGGCTTTACCCGTACGCTGGAAAGCGCCTACCGCGATATGTGGCGCGCCTGGTGCGCCGGGCCCGTGACGCATGAATTCAAGGCGCCGCCCGAATTGCGGCCCGAGGATTCCATCCAAGGCGTCATGATCAAGACGTTGTAAGCGCATGCCCGCCGATCCCCGCCTTGGTCTGGCCCAGAAATATGCCCTTGCGGGCCTGCATGACGACGCCTGGCAGACATTGCGTGAAGTATTGACCGAGGGTGAAGCGACAGTTGAGGTATTCCGGTTGGCCGGGTCGCTGAACATCACGCTCGCGGATTACGCTGCCGCCATTCTGTTCTGCCGCAAGGCTCTGGCGATGGATGCGGCCAGCCACGAAACGCAGTTCAACCTGGCCCTGGCCTTGGAGAAAACGGGCCAACTGGAACCCGCGCGCGAGGTGTACCGCCGCGCGCTGTCGCTGAATCCTGACCACGCCGTGACGTGGAACAACTTGGGCGGCGTCCTGGACCAGTTGGGCGAACATGCCGACGCATTTACAGCGTTCCAGCGCGCGGTTGATCTCGCCCCCGATTACGCCGC
>JAEUKM010000169.1 GCA_016793085.1 Rhodospirillaceae bacterium | reverse complement strand
TTCCGCCATCGCGCTAAGTCTGGGCTGCGGGCTTGCCTACGCCGCCTCGGACTATTTCCGCAAGGCCGCCACCAGCCACTGCGCCACCACGGTGGTGCTGCTGTATTTCATGGGCGGTCAACTGCCCCTGCTGGCGGCCTGGCTGGTCTATAGCGGCGATACGCGCCTGACAGCATCTTATTGGCTGCCGGGGGCCATCGACATTGTGCTGGGCCTTGGCGCCAACGCGCTGTTCATCGCCGCCGTGCGCCGCTCGCCCTTGAGCCTGATGGTGCCGCTGCTGGCCTTGGTGCCGGTCCTGACGGCTGCCGCCGGGGCCGTGGGCTTGCGCGAGATGCTTTCGTTCGACCAGCTGGCCGGTACGGTGCTGATCGTAACCGGCCTCTTGGTGCTCTATAACCCGCCGGGCTACGGGCTGAACCTGGCCGCCACCTGGCGCGCGTTCCGCGCCGAGCCCGGCGTGCCCGCCATGCTGGGCACCGTGACGTGCTGGTCGCTGACGCCCGTGTTCGACAAGATGTGCTTGCAATCGGCCTCGCTGCCCATGCACGCGCTGATCCAGGTGGCTGTCATCTGCGCACTGGCGGGCATATGGGTCGTGGCCCGGCACGGCACGGCGGGGCTGGTGCCGCCGCGCAATGCCTGGGGACCGCTGGTGGGCGGGGCTGTCTCGGCGGCCGCGGGCTACAGCCTGCAACTGGCCGCCTATCAGGCAACCCTGGTGGCCATCGCGGAAGGGCTAAAGCGCGTGATGGGCATTCTCTGCGCGCTGGTGGTGGGCCGCGTCATGTTCCACGAGCCGATTAATCTGGCCAAAGCGGCGGGCATCGCCATTCTGGCCGTGGGCGTACCGCTGATCTTGATGGGATAGCGCAACAATGTCAGGGTTCGGGGCATGCAGGCGTTTGAACTGATCTTCGGCAACCTGATCCACACCGGAACCTTGCGCGTCACCGACGCCACCGGGCACACCCATGTCTACTCCGGGCGCAAACCCGGCCCCACCGTGGGCATGACCTTGCGCGACCCGGCCCTGCACAAGCAGATCTTCCTCGACCCCGAGATGGCCGTGGGCGAAGGCTACATGAACGGCACGCTCACCCTGGATGACGGTACGACGCTGTACGATTTCCTGACGGTGATCTACGGCAACTACATCAACGCGCCGCGCAAGGGGCTGTTCTACGCCCTGTTGCAAACCCAGCGCGCCGTGCGCCGCCTGCTCAGCCGCAACCCCCTGTCCGTCTCGCGCAAGAACGTCGCCCACCACTACGACCTGAAGGACGAATTGTTCGATCTGTTCCTGGACGCCGACCGCCAGTATTCGTGCGCTTACTTCCGCTCGCCCGATGATACGCTGGAACAGGCCCAACTGAACAAAAAGCGCCACATCGCCAGGAAGCTGCGCATCGAGCCCGGCATGAAGGTGCTGGACATCGGCTCGGGCTGGGGCGGCTTGGGCCTGACGCTGGCCCAGGAATTCGGCGCGGATGTGACGGGTATTACCCTTTCCGACAATCAGTTGGCCGTCAGCAACCGGCGCGCGGCCGAGGCGGGCGTGGCCGACCGCTGCCGCTTCGTCTTGCGCGATTACCGCAACGAACAGGGCCGCTACGACCGCGTTGTCTCGGTGGGCATGTACGAGCACGTGGGCCTGCGCCACGGCAAAACCTTCTTCCGCCACCTCGAACGCCTGCTGGCCGATGATGGCATTGCTTTGATTCACACCATCACCAAGTTCAACAACCCCGGCCCCATTCCCACCTGGACCGACAAGTACGTGTTTCCCGGCGCTTACGTGCCCACCCTGTCGGAACTGGCGCCCGCCGTCGAGAAATCGGGGCTGTTCTTCGTCGACATCGAGGTGTTGCGCATCCACTACGCCGAAACCCTGCGCCACTGGCGCGAACGGCTGTACGCGCAGCAGACCGTGGTGGAGAAAATGTACGATCCCCGCTTCTTCCGCATGTGGGATTTCTACCTGACCGGCAGCGAAGTGGGTTTCCGGCAGGGCGAAATCATGATTACCCACACGCAACTGGAAAAAAAGCTGGGCACCGCGCCGCTGACGCGCGACTACCTTTACAAGTAGCGGCCTAGAGCATCGCGCCGAAAAGTGGACACCGGTTTTCGGTAAACGCGATGCTCAAACAATAACTTAGAGCGTCATGCCGATTCCAAATGAACGCATGACGCTCTAGCGTTCCCGTCTTGGACGCGCCCGCGCCAAGAATTGCGAAGCGGCTTCCCGCGCGCTAATCAGCGTGCGCCGTTTTGGAGAACACCGCCATGAACCCGCTGCATCATCCGTCGCTGAAAGACCGCGTCGCCGTCATCACCGGCGGCGGACGCGGGTTCGGCTGGTTTATTGCCGAGGAACTGCTGAAAGCCGGCGCGAAAGTGGTGGCCACCGCCAGCCGCCACCCGGACCAATTGACCGACGTGCAGAAAAAAGCCGACGCCCTCGCGGGGCCCGGTCGGTTCATCACTTTCAAAGCGGACGTGCGCGACTATGCCGACTGCGAAGCCACCGTGGCGCTGACCTTAAAAACCTTCGGGCGCATCGACGTGCTGGTGAACAACGCCGGACGCGGTACGGGCGAATACCGCATGGGCCTTGCGGGCAAGGGCAGCCCACGCTTCTGGGACGTACCGGTGGACGGCTGGAAAACGATCATCGACACCAATCTGACGGGCGTGTTCAACATGACGCGCGCCACCATTCCGCACATGATGGAACGCAAATTCGGCAAGATTTTTTCCATCTCCACCAGCCTGACGACCATGAGTGCGCCGGGGCTGTCGCCTTATGGCGCGTCGAAGGCCGGGCTTGAGATGAGCCACGTGATCTGGGCCAAGGAGTTGAAGGACACCGGCGTGGATGTGAACATTCTTCTGCCCGGCGGCGCTTCGGACACGCCCTTCATCACCCAGGACATGTCGCCGGGCGATGTCGGCAAGCGGGCAAATCTGCTGCCGGGCGACGTGATCGTGCCCCCGGCGGTGTGGCTGTGCGCGGACGCCACCAACGGCCTCACGGGCCGGCGCATCATCGCCAAGTTCTGGGACAAAAATTTACCGCCCGAGCAGGCCTTCGCCGCCTGCTTGCAGCCCAAGCACGACCTGCCTGAGATTATGTAGCTACAACAGCCCCAACCGCCGCAACTCGATGCGCAAGGGGGCGGGCATCTTGGGGTCGATGTAAACGGAGCCCGAGCGCACGTCCGGCGGCGCTGCGTCGGGCTTCAAGTACCGCCAGCCCTGGAACGGGCGGAACGGATAGGGCTCGGTCTCCACCAGCTTCGGGTCCAGTTCGACCATACAACGCGGCTTACCGTTCTCGTCGCGGTCCTCATGCACCGCGATGATGTTCTGGCGCACCTGAATGGCGCGCTTGATGACCCAGTACAGCGAGCCGCCGTTCAACAGTTCGTCGATACGCTTGGGCATCATGCGCGTGCGCATGCGGGCATTACCGTTGGCCAAACGGTACTGCTTCTGCCAGCGGGCGACGCTTTCGATATCCTCGGCCCCCACCGCGAGTTTGATGAGATGCAGCGTCATGCGCTCTGATCGGGCAGGAATTTCACAACCACCACCGTCACATCATCGTCTTGCGGCTCGCTGCCGCGGAATTCGGCCAGGCGCTCGACGATGGCGCGGCAAATTTCCTCGGCCCCCAGATGCGCGGTCGCCCGCACTACGCCGATCAGGTTGTCCTTGCCGAAGGCGCGGCCGTCCTTGTTTCTGGTCTCCCAGATGCCGTCGGTGCCGATGACCAGCACGCCTGACTTGGGCCAAAAGCTACGGCTGAGTTCATGGAACGTCCATTCCTCTTTGACGCCGAGCGGAATGTCGTGGACTTCCAGTTCTTCAAAAGAATACGTGTCACCGTTGTAGAACAGGATCGGCCCCTGCCCCGCGCTGATCCAGCGCACCAGACGCGTATCGGGCTCGATCACCATATACACAAGCGTCACGAAGTTGCCGCGCGTGGAATCCGCAGCCAGGTGGCGGTTGACCGCGCGCATGACCGGCAGCAGAAGCAACCCATCATCGGCGTGGCTGCGCACCAGCGCGCGCACCGAGGTCATGGTCAGGGCGGCGGGCACGCCGTGCCCCGTGACGTCGCCGACGACAAGGCCCAGGCGGCTTTCGTTAGCTTCGTCGGTCAGGCACAGGAAATCGTAGTAATCGCCGCCCACGGCCTCGCTGTAGACGCTCAAACCCGCCGCTTCGAAGCCCGGAATTTTGGGCGCGTTGGCGGGCAAGAGGTTCTGCTGCACGTCGCGCGCCACGCCGAGAGATTCCTTGGTCTTAATGTGGTTGCGCAACTCGGGCACCATGGCGTTGAACACGCGCGCAAGCTCGCCCACTTCATCGCGGCTGTTAACCGGCGCGCGCGCCTCAAGATCGCCAGTGGCGAGGCGGCGCGCTGTCGCGACCAGCGAGCGCAAGGGCTCGGTGATGGAGCGCGACGCCAGCATGGCCGCCAGCGCCACCAGCAGAATTAAACCTATGGATGCAGCCCCCGCCAGACGCACCTGCTCCATCGTCGCCTGACGCACCGACTCCTGGGCCAGATCGGCGATGGACTCCACATCGCCCACCGGCACGATATAGAGCAGCCCTGCGCTCAAGCGCTCCAACTGGCGGTACACCCAGATCGTGTCGCGCCCCTGATAGGAGATGCGGCGCAGGCCCCCGCCCTCGCGCAAGAGATCGTCGATGACGCCGTTCACGGTCTCGGGCTTGTCGGCCACCAGTTCGGCCTCGGCCACATCGGCTTCCCAGTTGCCGCTGGTGTCCTTGGCCGTGCTGGATGCCACCACGCGCAGGCTCGGGCGCGGCGCATCTTCGTCGGGGACGAACACACCGCCATCGGGCCCGGCCAGGCGTACGATGAAACTGGTGGCGTTGGGCCCCAGCCTGATTTTGTCGTGGATGCCGTTGAGGGCCGACAAAATCTCGACATCGATGCCCGTAACACCCGCTGGTTTGCCGTCGGGGCCCTTCACGGGCATGGCGGCGGTCAGTAGCAGGCGGCGCGTGGCGGCATCCCACAGGGGCGGCGTCCAGATCATCGTGTTCGCGGCGGTCGCCAGCTTGAACCACGACCGCTGGCGCGGATCGTAACTCTCGGGGTAGCCGCCATGGCCCGGGAACGAGGCATGAAGCCCGCTGTTGAGCGCGGTGTACTGCCAATAGAACAGGTTCGGGTTCGAGGCGTTCAGCCGTGCATAAACATCGTCCATCGAGGCCAGGCGCGCCATGTCCTCCGGGTCGGGCGTAATCTCGCGCGGGATGAAAAACGACTGGTGCTTGGTCGAGATGGGCAGCACCGCGACAATGCGGTCATCCGTTACAACAGTGCGGTCCAGCGACATGGCCGTGCCTGGCGGCCAGGTTTCGCCCTTCTCGAAGGCAGTGTGCAGATAGACCGGGCCGGGGTCCGTGGGTACAGGCCCGGCCAGGCGGCGCTCTACCTCGACCGCTTGCAGGCGCAAGGCCATCTCCACCAAGCGCTGCTGGGCGGCCAGCACGTCCGAGCTGTAGTTGACCACGCGGCCCAACTGCACCTCGATATCGCCGATGGTCGCCATGCGGCCCTGGGCGATGATACTCGACGCCAGCGATTCGGTCGCGCGCTGGCCGCGCCACGTCAGCGCCACCAGCGGCACGACTGCGATGACCACCAGCAACAGGAACAGTTTGCCTTGAATCCGCATAGCCGCAGTTAGACAGCGATTTCGCGGAAAAATAAAGGCAGCTTAACGCCGCCGGACGGGATTGGCTTTGGCCGCGAGCGCGGTTTTTATGCCGAGGTCAGCTTGATCAGCTCGTCCACGTGGAAGCCCTGGTAGATGCCGATGCCCATGGCCGCACCGATCTCGAAGGCCCGCTCGGAATCCACACGGATCAAAAGCGGGGTTACGTTGCACTCCATCATGTACTTGATGGCCTTGGTGCGCTCTCTCAGGATTTCCTCGGCCCCCGTACGCCAGTGAATCTTGGCATATGTCGCGCCGATGTATTCCAGATCAACCAGGCCCACGGTCTGGGGGAAAATCTGGTCGACCGCGATGGTGGCCCCCTTGGACTTGATGAGGCCGCGCGCCACCTGGAATTCGTCGAAGTTCTCGACGATGTTGGCTTGGCGGAATTCGAACACGATTTTCTGCAGCTTGTTCTCGGGCGTGTCCTCGATGAAATTCTCGAACGCCTCGGTGAACACGCTTTCAACGTTCAGGTTCATCGAACAGCGGCCGTCGGACGTGGGCATCTTGTTGAACGATTGCAGCATGATCTGGTCCAGCACCAGCGTGAATTCGTGGAACACACGGCCCGAGCCGCGCATTTCCACATCCACGAACAGCGGTTTGCGGATCAGATCCATGCTGATGTAGTACTCGGTCATCATCGGGTCGAGGTTGCCCGAGCCGTTCTTGGTGACCGCTTCCTGGTGACGCACAAACGCTTTCACGAACTTGTCGGTGCCGAACTTCTGGTAAGCCATCAGCACTTTCTGGATATCGGCGTTGGTCAGCGCGCGCAGCTTGCGGTCCGCACCTTCGGCGGTGTCGGTTTCGCGCTGGGCCACTTCGGCGAACTTGGCGACACGGTCGGCGGCCGAGCGGTAGTTGTGAGCAAGATCGTAACTCAGGACCAGGCGGCTCTGATCGATGGTGCCGAACGAGCCTGGGAAATTGCGCTCGATGGTGCGCAGCATTTCCACTTTCAGGTCGCGCACGGTGCTGATCAGGGCCGATTCACTCAGCTTGCCCAACAGCGCCATATCGCAGGCCGTGACCTGATAAAACGCGCAGCCGCGTTTTTCGCCGAGCGCGCCGACGCCTTCGGCCAACTGCTCGACCAGCATAGGCGTGCGTTTGGCTTCGGGCAGCGCGCTGGAGACGCTGACCACGATCAGATTGACGCCGCCTTCAGGGGCATGACGCCACTTGCCCATATCCTGGACAAGGGCCCGCAAGTCTTGCGGCTTCTGACCCCGTTCGCCCGGCGCCCGCACAGCATGCGCGGCATCAGACATTCGTTCTTTCGATCCCTGGGTAATGGTGCCGGCCTGGGCACATGGCCCGGCCTTTTGCGTCCCCGTTTTGGGATGTTAACTCCCTGGCCCCAAACTATCGTTTTTGTCGGCCCTGGGTCAAATCGAGTCTCACCAAGCGGCCTAGATGCTCTTGATTTTGCGGTGGAAAATAGTTTGGGCCCGAAGCAATACTAGGGCCCGAGTCTTGTTAAAACGTGTTAACCGCACACTGCCCGGAAAGGCCCCGCCCATGTTGCGTTTCCTCAGCGTTCTCGCACTCGCGCTCGCCGCCCTCACTTGGACAACAGGCGCGCACGCGCAAACCAAGCCCGCCGACGGCAGCGTGCTGGTGTTCGGCGCCACCGGACAACTGGGGTCGGACATCGTGCACGCTCTGGTGAAAGCCGGGCACTCCGTGACGGTTTTTGTGCGGCCCAGTGCCGACATGAAGCGCATCGCAGGCTTGAATGTCGCAAGCGTGCAGGGCGATGTGCTGAACGCGGATGACGTGGCGCGCGCGTTCAAGGCAGCGAAATACAAGGCGGCGGTGGATGCGCTGGCGCGCGGCACCGCAGGCCCTGAGTTCTACGACACCAGCGAGCGCAACATTTCCAAGTGGGCGAAAGAAACGGGCGTTTCACAAGTGATCCTGCACAGCTCGGTGGGGGCGGGCAAAAGCAAGGCGATCTATCCGCCCCAGATGTGGGAGCGCATGAAGCCCACGTTGCTGGCGAAAGAAGCAGGCGAGAACCACCTGATCGCCAGTGGCGTGCCCTACACCGTCATCCGCAACGGCTACCTGCCGCCCTCGAGCACGCCCGCCACGGGCAAGGCGAAGTTGTACGAGGATGAAACCAAGCCCGGTAACGTGACGCGCGCCGATCTGGCCACGCTGACCTTGCAGTGCATCGGCAACACGGCGTGCTTCAACAAGATTTATCACGCCGACGATGAAACCATTCAGCGCCCGCAGCCGCGCTAGGGCGCCGCTGGCGTTTCAGGCTTGGCGGCAACACCACGGCTGAGAGCGTTGGGGATGACCGCGTCGTCCCACAGAAACGCGCCGGTCTTGAAATCGATACCGCCCTTGCCGGTGCGCACGATCACCATGTCTTTCGACGGGATGACGTAGACGCGCTGGCCGCCGGCCCCGTCGAAATAAATGATCCCCGGCTCGGCGAAGGGCTCGCTGTGCGGCACGGCCGTCGGCACGCCCTTGCCGTAGCCGCGCATGGGCTCATAAGTCGTGCCCAGCCAGGTCTGGAAGCCGTAGTTGGGGTTGGTCGGAGACGGCGTCGTCACCTGCGCCATCCAGTCTTCCGCTACAACCTGCTCATCGCCCACCTTGCCCTTGTGGAGATGAAGCAGGCCCACGCGCACCCAATCTTCGGCGGTCGCTTGCAGGCAGCAGTATGTGCGCGCCAATCCGCCCTCGTGGTCCAGGAACACGTAGGCGTCCTTGGTGCCCAGTCTGCTCCACAGCCGCTCGGACAGATACTGCGCATAACGCTTGCTAGTGACACGCTCGACGACGATGGCCAGCATCTGCGGATTGAAGTTGGAGTAGGCAAACACTTGGCCCGGCGGCTCGCCCGCCTTGATGGACAGCGTGAGATCGCGGATTTCCAGGCCCAGGTTCAGGCGCAGGAACTCGCCCGAGGGCTTGAAGCTGAAGGGCCCGCGCGCGAGCCCGCTGGACATCGTCAGCAGGTGGCGGATGGTGATGTTACGCCGCTCGTCGCCCGCCCACTCAGAGATATATTTGGCCACCGGATCGTCGATGGATTTGATAAATCCATCAGCAAGGGCCTGGCCGACCACCAGCGCCATGACCGACTTGTGCATCGAGGCCGGGTCGGTGCGGTCATCAGGCTTGAAGCCGGGCATGTAGTATTCGTACTGCACGGCCCCGCCCTGCCAGACCACCAGGGCGTAAGACCCCATCTCCTTGGCGTATGACAAAGCTTTGTCCCAGGCTTCGGGCGCGATGGTCTTGGCGCTGTCTGGCGCCCGGGCCAAGGGCGCCGCCGGGCTCCCCTTCACCACTTCCAGCGGCTTGTAGAAGTCTACGTCGCGCACCTGGTCGATGAACGGCAAACGCAGGATCCGCCCATGATAGGCGGGGTCGGCGGCGTAGAAGCCCGCCGCGGCAATGGCCAGCAAGGCGAACAACGCCGCAAAGCCCTTGCCGATGAACGTCAGCACGCGCATCGCCGCACCCTCCCCGGATTTCAGATCACCACGGCAGCGTCGAGCCGTCGTAGACCATGAACTTTCCGGCATCGCTGGGCTTGAGCCCGGCGATAACCTTCTTCATGCCGGTCACGGACGTATCCACGTCGATATCGGCGGTAGGCCCGCCCATGTCGGTGCGCACCCAGCCCGGATGGATGGGAATGGCGATGATGCCTTTGGGGGCGAGATCGATGGCCATGCATTTCATCACCATATTGATGGCCGCCTTGGAGGCTCGATACGGATACATCTTGCCCATGTCGTTGCCGCCGACGGAGCCCAGAATACTGGACAAGGTCACGATCTTTTTCTGCGTGCTGGCCGCGACATTTTCGATCAACGCCTCGGCCACCTTCATGGGGCCCATGACATTGATGCGGTAAATCTTGTCCCAGTCGGCGTAGTCGGACTGGCCGAAGTCCTGCAAGCCGCCGGGCTCGGAGACGATCTTGGGGCCGTAGTAGCCCGCCACGTTCAAGAGCACGTCGATGGGCTGGCCCTTCAACTCTTTCGCTAGGGCGTCGATGGAGGCGTGGTCTTCCACATCCAGCTTGTGCACCGTCACCTTGCCGCCCGATTTGGCCGCCAGATCGTTCAACTCCTTCGCCTTGGCCGGCTCGCGGGTGCCGGCAAAGACGCGCCAGCCGTCCTTGGCATAGAGATTAAGCAGCCCCCAGCCCAGGCCGCGGTTGGCGCCGGTGATTAAAACGCTTGGCATTGTGGGTGATCCTCCGTGAGAATGTGGCCCGGTTGTCGGACGGGGCCCTGAAGACCGCAACCTATTCCTCGGGCCGGTCCGCTGTGAAGATGGGAGCCGCCGCGATGTCACTGGATAAAATTGTCGCCGAGATGCAAAAGCAGGCGGAGAAGCTGAAAGAGCTGCATCACACAGTGCTGTTCGACCTGGGCGACGACGGCAAGGTGCTGCTGGACGCCACAACGCCTGAGGTCAAGATCGTCCCCAATCCCGACAGCGACGAAGCCGAGACGACCCTGGTGCTCTCCAGTGAAAACATGATCAAACTGATGAACGGCGACCTGAACCCCATGGTCGCTTTCACCATGGGCCGCCTGAAGGTGTTCGGCTCGAAGGGCATCGCGCTCAAGCTGTCGAGTCTGCTCGACCAGTAGTGAAACCGAGTCGGGCCAGCGCAATCCCCGGTACGTATGATCGTTGCGTTGCGGCAACGACGCCGCGTTTGGCAGGCGCCCCAACGCTGCCATCTAATATATTGAATTTAATACATATTTTGCCTCGCCGCAGCGCCGGCTGCGGCAGTGACGTTAACGTCACCGGATGACATTGCAGTTTCGCTTCCGGCTACTAACGTAAGGCCAAAGGAGCGGGCATCCTCATTCAGCACAGCAATCGCCCGCCGGGGACCCAATGAACGTACCGGATTACCCTTGGCTTAAAAATTACCCGCCGTTTGCCCCCTGGCATGCGCCGATCCCCGTCCTGCCCGCCTACGCGGGCTTCATGACCGCCGTCAAGCAATACCCCGAAAACCTGTGCCTGGAGTTTCTGGGCAACTGGTGGACCTACGAGGAAGTGGGCGACATGGCCAAGCGCGCGGCCAAAGGCCTACAGGACATCGGCGTGAAGAAAGGCAGCCGTGTCGCGCTGATGCTGCCCAATACGCACTACTATGTCGTCGCCTACATGGGCACGCTGCTGGCGGGCGGCACGGTCGTCAACGTCAATCCGCTCTATGCCGAGCGCGAACTGGAACACATGGTGAAAGATTCCGGCGCCGACGTGCTGGTCACCATGGACCTGCAGCAGATGTACCCCAAAGCGCGCAAGATGCTGGACGTGACCAAGCTGAAGAAGCTGGTGGTCTGCTCCATGACCGAAGCCTTGCCCATGGCCAAGGGCGCGCTGTTCTCGCTGTTCAAGCGCAAGACGCTGGCCGACGTGACCGAAGACCCGTTGCAGATGTGGTTCAGCGAGCTGTTGAACAACCGCGGCGATTACGAGCGCGTGCCGATCAACCCCACGGAAGATCTCGCGGTACTGCAATACACCGGCGGCACCACCGGCGTGCCCAAGGCCGCCATGCTGACGCATTCCAACGTCACCGCCAACACACACCAGGTCTCGCGCTGGAAAGACAACCCCGACCTCGGCAACGAGCGGATGCTGGCTGCCCTGCCCTTCTTCCATGTCTTCGCCATGACCGTGGTGATGCTGTGCGCGTTTGAGTACGGCGCGACCATCATCATGATGCCGCGCTTCGACCTCAAAGAATGTTTGAAAACCATTCACAAGCGCAAACCCACCTTCTTCCCGGCAGTGCCGACCATCTTCACCGCCATCAACAACTCGCCAGAAGTGAGTAAGTACGACCTTACCTCGATCAAGCTGTGCATTTCGGGGGGTGCGGCGTTGCCCGTCGAAGTGAAAAAGCAGTTCGAGGAATTGACCGGTTGCGTGCTGGTGGAAGGCTATGGCCTCAGCGAAACGTCGCCTGTCGTCTGCACCAACCCCACGGTCGGCGAAAACAAACCCGGCTCCATCGGCCTGCCCATGCCCGGCACCATCGTGGAAATCCGTTCGCTCGAAGACGACCGCGTGCTCGGTATCGGCGAAAAGGGCGAGCTGTGCGTGCGCGGACCGCAGGTGATGAAGGGCTACTGGAACAAGCCCGATGAAACCGCCAACGTGTTCAAGAACGGCGTGCTCCATACCGGCGATGTCGCGACCATGGACGAGGACGGCTACGTGTTCATCGTCGACCGCATCAAGGACATGATCAACGCCTCGGGCTACAAGATCTATCCGCGCATGCTGGAGGAAGCCATTCACCTGCATCCGGCCGTCGAGGAAGTGACGGTGATCGGTGTTGACGATTCCTACCGCGGCCAGGCTCCCAAGGCCTTCATCAAGCTGAAGCAGGGCATGACCGCCACCGAGGCGGACTTGCGCGAGTTCCTGAAGGACAAGCTGTCGAAGATTGAGCAGCCCGCGTTCTACGAATTCCGCGACGAATTGCCGAAAACGCTGATCGGCAAGCTATCGAAGAAGGAACTGAAGCAGGAAGAATCGGATAAGGGCCCCGCGCCCGTAACCCCAGGAGGCGGCGCATGACGCCCGCCCGCCTGTCCGAGGCCGCCCCTGTGCGCAACCGGTTCTACTCGACCGCGCAACTGGCCGCGGCCGCAGGCGTAACCCCGCGCACCGTGCGCTTTTATGAAAGCCGGGGCCTTCTGGACCCGCAGCGCGTGGGCGCGGTGCGGGTTTACACCTACAGCGACAAGGCGCGCCTGCAGCTGATCCTGCGCGGCAAGCGCCTAGGGTTCAGTCTCAACGAAATCGGCGATTATCTCGATCTGTACGGCGCTGACCCCGAGCATATCGAGCAGCTCAATCACATCGTCAGCAAAAGCCGCGACCGCATCGCCGAGCTGGAAGGCAAGCTGAAAGACCTGCACGTCACCATCAAGGAATTGCGTCAGATCGAGCACGACGCCCTCACACGCCTGAAAACCAAACGGGGCCGCACCAACGCCCCCGTGCAACGATTCACATCTGTTTCTGGGGACAAGCCCGAAGGGAGAGCCAAACCATGAGCAACATCGTCATCGCGGGGTACGCCCGCTCGCCGTTTACGCTGGCCAACAAAGGTGCCTTGAAGAAAGTGCGCCCCGACGATCTGGCCGGAGCCGTCGTCAAGGGGCTGGTGCAGCGCTCGAAGGTCAACCCCGATCACATCGAGGACCTGGCGCTTGGCTGCGCCTTCCCCGAAGCCGAGCAAGGCCTGAACGTCGCGCGGCAGATCGTGTTTCTGGCGGGGCTGCCCAACAGTGTCGCCGCCGACACCATCAACCGCTTCTGCGGCTCGTCCATGCAGGCCGTCCACCAGGCCGCTGGGGCCATTAAAATGGGCGCGGGCGAGGTGTATATCGCCGCCGGCATCGAAAGCATGAGCCGCGTGATGATGGGCGGGTTCAACCCCATGCCCAACCCCGCGCTCGTCAACGCCGGCCACCAAGCCTATATCGGCATGGGCGACACCGCCGAGAATCTGGCCAAGAAGTACAACATCAGCCGCCAGGAACAGGAAGCCTTCGCGGTCGAGAGTCATAAAC
>JAEUKM010000404.1 GCA_016793085.1 Rhodospirillaceae bacterium | reverse complement strand
CCTTTGGCCCTTCGAGAAACCCTACCAGTACATCGGCACGTCGGGGGGGCAGGGCGTGGGTTACGGCCTGGCTGCATCTATCGGTGCGGCCCTGGCCAACAAGGCCCTGGGCCGCTTCTCGGTGAACATCCAATGCGACGGTGATTTGATGTACGCCCCCGGCGCGATCTGGACCGCAGTCCACCACAATATCCCGCTGCTCTCGGTTATGCACAACAACCGCGCCTACCATCAGGAGACTATGCATATCCAGCGCATGGCCAACCGCAACAACCGTGGCATCGACCGGGCGCACATCGGCACAACCATCGACTCGCCCTTCATCGACTACGCCATGCTGGCGAAATCCATGGGCATGTGGGCCGAAGGGCCCATTCTCAGTCCGAATGACCTGGGCCCGGCTTTGAAGCGCGCCGTAGCCATGGTGAAGCGCGGCGAACCTGCGCTGCTGGATGTCGTCACACAGCCGCGCTGATTGCCGCAAGAGGAGAGGGACATGTATAAATTCATTCTCGCCGCCTTGCTGTTGCTGGTGTCGTCGCCCGGCCTAGCTGAGACGCCCGCCGCACGCGGCAAGGCACTGTACATGAAAGTGGGCTGCTATCAGTGCCATGGCACTGTCGGGCAGGGCGGCACGGCGGGCTTGCGCCTAGCCCCTGACCCGCTGCCGTGGCAGCAATTCGCGCAGTTCGTGCACAACACGGCGGGTATCATGCCGCCGTACCGCGAACAGGCGCTGCCCGCCGCAGACCTGAAGGATATCTACACCTATCTGCAAACCATCCCCAAGCCGCGGGATCTCTCCCGCTACCCACTCCTGGCACCGTTCCGCTAGGTTCGGCCTTCCTTTTCGGGCACGGCACCGATAGCCTTTCCTGGGGTCTGCGGGGAGGGGCGCGATGCGGTTTCTCGTTCTTGTGCTGGTGTTGATTGCTGGCCCGACCTGGGCGCAACCGAATTCGCAGGCGCCGCAGGCCGACGTCTGGGCGGCGCTGCGTGCGTTGGAAGGCACATGGCGCGGCGAAAGCAACGGCGCGCCGGGCCAGGGCACCTCCACGCGTACTTATAAGTTCATCCAGGGCGGCAAATTCCTCCAGGGCGAAACCACCACAGTCTATCCGCCGCAGGAGAAGAACCCCAAGGGCGAGACGCACACCGACATCGCGCTGTTCAGTCACAACCGCGCGGCCAAGGCGTTCGCGCTGCGCCAATTTCATGTGGAAGGCTTCGTGAACACCTACGCGCAACAGCCTTTCGAGGGGGCCTTGCGCTTCGTGACCACGGATATCGAGAACATTCCGGCAGGTTTCATTGGACGCGAAACGTACCGGTTCAATGGCGCGGACGAAGTGACGGAAACCTTCGAGATCGCCGAACCGGGCAAGGAGTTCAGCGTTTACTCGGAAACACGGCTGAAGCGCGTGAAATAAGGCGGTCAGGGGCGGGGGAATATGCGGCGAGGCTGGTTGGCGGTCATTGCCTTCTTGTGGTGCGGCGCTGCGTTTGCGGCGTCCTTGCAGTTCACGCAAGGCACTAACATGGGCGTCGCGGTGTCGCCGGACGGCCAAAGTATCGTCTTCGACTTACAGGGCACGCTGTGGGTGATGCCTGTTGCGGGCGGTGCGGCCAAAGCCATTACCGAGCCGCTGGCCGATGCGCGCCAGCCCGCCTGGTCGCCCGACGGATCGAAGATCGCGTTCCAATCTTACAAAGATGGTGGTTGGCACATCTACACGGTTGCGCCTGACGGCGCAGGCCTCACGCAACTCACCTCGGGCGGCTTTGATGAGCGCGAGCCCGCCTGGTCGCCCGACGGCCAGTGGATCGCGTTCTCGTCGGACCGCGACGGCACCTATGCCATCTGGGTCATGGCCGCCGACGGTTCCGAGCCGCGCCTGGTGACCATCACGCCGTCCAACGAGCACAGCCCCACCTGGTCGCCCGACGGCAAACGCATTGCCTATGTGTCCGACCGCGAGGGCGGGGCGGGCTTGTACTCCATCACCTTCGAGGGCGTGGGCGAGCGCCTGCTGGCGCCGCTGGAGGGCACAATCGCAGGGCCGTCCTGGAGCCGCGACGGTAAGTTCATTTCGTTTGTGGAAACCTCGCGCGCGGGCGCGGCCCTGCGGCTGATGGATGCGTCCTCGACCGTGGTCACGACCTTAAGCGCGCCCGGCGAGGATGTGTTTCCGTTCCGCGCCGCGTGGCTGTCATCGGGCGGGCTGATCTACACCGCCGATGCGGCCATCAAGGTGCGCAGCATCGCCGACACAAAAACGAAACCCAAGACCATTCCCTTCAGCGCCGATGTCGAGATCAACCGGCCCACCTATGCCCGCAAGACGTACGATTTCACATCGGCAAGTCCGCGCGCAGTAAAGGGCCTGCGCGGGCCTCAAGTGTCGCCCGACGGCACGAAGGCGGTGTTCGCGGCGGTGGGCGACGTGTGGCTGGCCGACATCACGCGCGCCAACGCCAAGCCGCAGCAACTGACCGATGACGCATTCGTGGATTACGACCCGGCCTGGTCGCGCGACGGCAATACGATTGCCTGGGCCAGCGACTGTTCAGGCAAGACCGAGATCTGGCTGCGCGTCGTGAAGACGGGCGCGGAACGCCAGCTCACCAATCTGGACGGCGAGGTGCAGAAGCTGGCGTGGTCGCCCGACGGCACGCGCATCGCCTTCTTCAAGGCCGGTGGCCTGGCCGGGCTTGCGGGCGGCTCGCTGCATACGGTCGATGTCGCCTCGGGCGAGGTGAAGCAGCTCAGGCCCAACATCTGGTCACCCAGCATCGTCAGTTGGTCGCCCGACGGCAAGTACATGGCGCTGTCGGCGCTGTCGCCAGCCTCATCGCGCTTCCGCGAGGGCTTGAGCCAGTTCATGGTCATTAGCGTCGAAGGCGCGGCCAAGGACGACAAGCTGGTGACGCCGCATCCCGACAAATCGCTGGCCATGCGCGGCGACGACGGCCCGGTGTGGTCGCCTGACGGCAAGTTCTTCGCCTACGTGTTCGATGGACGCCTGTGGACGGTGCCCGTCACGGCCGAAGGCGACGTGGCGGGCTCGCCCACGCGCATCAACACTGACCTAAGCGAAGCGCCGAGTTGGAGCGGCGACAGCAAATCGTTGCTGTATATCTCCACCGACCGCTTGGCGCGGATCACGCCGGGCGGCAAATCCAAAGACGTGCATCCTCAATTCTCCCACAAGCTTGATATCCCCAAGAGCCGCTATGTGCTGCGCGTGGGCCGTCTGTTCGACGGTGTGAACGAAGCGTATGCCGAAAATGTCGATGTGCTGATCAGCGGCAACGTCATTGCCTCCATCACGCCACGCAAGGACTGGCCCGACGGCACAAGCATCATCGATGTCTCGGACAAAGCAGTGATCCCCGGGCTGATGGAATCGCACACGCACCAGAGCATTACGTTCGGGGAAAGGCTGGGGCGGTTGTGGCTAGCGATGGGCGTCACATCGGTGCGCGAGCCGGGGGCCGACCCTTACGAAGCGCTGGAGCGCCGCGAGGCCTGGGCCAGCGGGCGCCGCCTGGGCCCGCGTGAATTTTATGCCGGCGCGCTGACCGACGGCACGCGTGTTTACTATGGT
>JAEUKM010000097.1 GCA_016793085.1 Rhodospirillaceae bacterium | reverse complement strand
TTTCAAGGCTTCGGACCGTACGTTCAGCACGGCGGCCAGCGCCTCGGTGCTTTCGGCCACGTGCAACTGGGCGTCTTCCACCAGCATCGCCGTGTCCTCGGCCATGGCCTGTTCCTCGGCTAATTGCAGGTCGGAAATGTTTCCGGCGGCATGGAAGCGCAAGGCCATGTCGCGCGATACATCGGCAGCGGCAAGCACTTCCTGCGCAACAGCCAATGCGTTGCGGGCGGCCACGGCTTCGACATAGGCCTTGCGCACATTCTCCACTGTTTCGATTACAGTGGCGGCTACTTCGCCCTGTGTGCGTTCGAATTCGGCGCGTGCGACTTTCTTGCGCGCCGGGCGCATGAAGATGTCGAGTACGCTCTGGGCCAGGCCGAACTCCAGGTTGGCCCCTTCTGCGGGGTTCGTGGTCGGCCGCACCAGAATGTCGAGCACGGGATTCGAGAGCAGTCCCGCCGCGACAAGGTCAGCGTTGGCGATGCCGATTTCGGCGTAGCGGGCTTGCAGGGCGCGATTGTTGAACAGCGCCACTTGCACGGCATTGTCCAGGCTTAAGGATTTCGCCAACAGGGTATCAACCTGGGCCGCAACCTCGGCGTCGATTCCGGCATCGCGCCGCCAAGCCAGGGTGTGCGTCGTGCGGTCGCCGACGGCGGTCTTAACGCTATCAAAGGCCGCGTTTTGATCGACTGTCGCGCAAGCCCCCAGCATCAGGGCCAGGGCGCTGGCGGACGTTAAACGTATGAAGGGTAAAGTCATGATGATCACCAAAGCAGACGGACGGGCGCGGGGCCACTAGCCCGGCGCGGAGCACGCATTTGGCGATCGGTCTAAATCAGAAGGCGCGGTGTGGCGGGGTAGGGTGCGCGCCGCAACTTCGGCGCATGGTCAGGGACGATGGGCGCATGGGCCGCGGGCTTGGGCAGCGTCATTGCGAAAGATGTGTGTGCCGGCGCCGGCGTGAAGATCACGCGGACGTCGGGCATGGCGGCGGGTGTGGCCACCACCATGGCGTCGGTGCCATGCGACAGGCACAGCTCGCGGCACAGCTCGCCCGGTGTCGGCATCGGGGTGGCGACCTCATCGCTGCTCAGTCCCTGATGACAGGGTGCTGCCGCGGTATTCATCAGGCTTACGATGTGCGCGGCACGGGCCTGGCCGGCAGCCATGGTCAGCCCCAGCATCGCCATGATGCCGAGGAACGCCGCCAGCCGCCGTGTCAAAGTCCAGGCTTTTGCCATCTTAAGAATCGCCTCTCAGGGGCGGGACTTTAGGCGCAAATGCGCGTCCCGGCAACCGGGGGCCCGTTCAAGAGCGGGCGAGCGTTATGTCTTAATCTGACCTACTTGGCCTTTGCCGCCTATGGCCCCGCATATAAAGTCAGACGCCTGAAATCGGGGTTTAAGGATTTGGTGAGGACGCCATGGCCGACACAGCACGCACATTAAAAGGCAAGACACTGTTCATCAGCGGCGGCAGCCGGGGCATCGGGCTGGCGATTGCCAAGAAGGCGGCCGCAGACGGCGCCAACATCGTCATCGCCGCCAAAACCGCCGACCCGCACCCAAAACTACCGGGCACCATTTTCACCGCCGCCAAGGAAATCGAGGAGGTGGGCGGCAAGGCATTGCCCCTGCAAGTCGATATCCGCTTCGAGGAGCAGGTGGAGGCGGCCATGGCTAAGGCGGCGGAAACCTTCGGCGGCATCGACATCCTGGTGAACAACGCCAGCGCGGTCAGCATTTCCGGCACGCTGGAAACCTCCATGAAGAAGTTCGATCTGATGCACGGCATCAATCTGCGCGGCACGTACCTGTGCTCGCAGAAGGCGTTGCCGTACCTGAAGAAAAGCGCGAACCCTCATATCCTCAACCTCTCGCCGCCGCCCGACCTGTCGCCCAAATGGTTCGCGCCGTGCCTCGCGTACACCATGGCCAAGTACGGCATGAGCCTGTGCGCCATGGGCATCGCCCAGGAATTCAAGAAAGATGGCATTGCCGCCAATGCGCTCTGGCCGCGCACGGCGATTGCAACGGCCGCCATCGAGTTTGAACTGGGCGGCAAATCGATCCTGAAGCATTGCCGCTCCACCGACATCGTGGCCGATGCGGCCCATGCCATCCTGACGCGGCCATCCAGGACCGCCACGGGCAATTTCTACCTGGATGACGAAGTGCTGGCCGCCGAGGGCAAAACGGATTTATCAGGCTACGCGGTTCAGCCGGGCCAGCCACTATTGCTCGACTTTTTCCTGTCGGCGGGCCCCGACGGCACAATGAACGGTTACATCCAGTTCCCGATGGGCTAAAACGCTGCCACCACCGCGCCCATTCGAGAGAAGTCGCGAACCCATGAATTACGCACCCGATAAACTGTCGTCGTTCAATATCCCCAGCCACGTGGAAGACCTCAAGCGAGACGGCCTGACGGTCATCCCCAATCTCTACACCAAGCAGCAATGCGCCGATCATATCGAACGGCTTGATTCCATCGCGGCGCATTTAACCAAGAAAGGCGTGCTCGCGCCCTCGGGCGATTGCCGCAACATCTGGAACTTCTTCAAGTACGACAAGGCGCTGTTGGACCTGGTTTACAACCCGGTCGCCGATGCGATCTTCAAGACCTTGCTGGATGAAGACTATGTTCTGCTCGCGGGCAATGTCATCAACCGGCAGATCTACGGCGAAGGTGCAGCGCAGTCGGCCTACGGTGAGCACTGGCACACGGACTCGCGCTATCTCGGCGGCAAGCGGCTGCAGGCGGGCTTTACGTTCGGCTTTATCGTCATGCTGGACGGGTTCTCCAATCAGAACGGCGGCACGCATTTCGTCCGCGGCACGCAGAAGAGCCTGGAACGCCCAGACCAGAACGGCAATTACGAGTACGAAGTGATGACCGGTGATACCGGTTCGGCTGTGATCGTCGACTCAGGATTGTGGCACCGGGGCGGGCCGTCTACCCACAAACGCCGTTGGGGCGTTTTCAGCCTGTACGGCCCCTGGTTCGTGAAGCCCTATTGGCGCTATTGGGACATGGTCACGCCCGAGTACGCGAAAGACTTGTCGCCTGAACTGAAACGGCTGTTTCATTTCGATGCGGTGCCGCCCTTCGACGAGGAAGAGCGCATCTACACCTTGCGCAAGAATTACTTGCCTAAGACGTAGCCGCTGCCGCTGCCGCGGCAGGTTTCGCCACGTAATAATCGAGAAACAGCCTGATGATAATGTCGATCACTTCGGGCTTGAGGTGGCGCGAGTCCACCGTTTCGCTGCCGAAGGCCGATTCCACATGGCCGCCGTACCAGTTCACCAGCTCATAGGACGGCCAGTAGTGGACGTTCTCGGGCTGGCCGGTCAGCGCGCGGTCGATGGCGATGCGCAAGGTGGATTTTGACAGCGTGTTGGCGACCATGATGGAATTGTGCCCGACCGCGGCCAGCATGGGGATGGGCGACAGCGTCACCACGATATGGGCTTGCGGAAAATGCTTTGAAATGCGCGCGATGCAACTGCGGATCGCCGCTTCATTCTGCTCAACCGAAGTCTGGCGCATGGTGTAGCGCCGCATGGCGCTGATCAGGCCTTCCTCGGCGTGACTTTTGCCCGGTTCAACGACAAGGCTGCCGTTGGCGTTGAACCAGCACAGCGACATGCCGAAAGTCAGGATGAACAGCGACACATCCGCGAGATCGGGCTTGGTGAACAGAGTGTCGACGGCGTCCGTACTTTCGCCGTCCAGGATCGATGCCAGGAACGCGTCCATCATGAAAGCCGAGTTGTAGCGCTCGGCGATGTAGCTGTTGGCCACGCGCTGGCCGTTCTTGGTCAGCGCCGCGGCAATCTCACCCGCAAAGCACGAGCCAAACGAAGCCACCTTGCTGTCGGGGCCGATCAGCGGCTGCGCCGGCGCGCCGGGCCCGATGACCGACTCCCGGATGACCGCTTCCAGATCGGGATGCTGCGGGCCGATAACGCGCTTGGGAAAGCCGAAAAGATGCCGAGCCATGGCCACTGTGCTGTTGTGAACCTTGGGCAAACGCTAGCCAACGCCCTGTCATCAGGCAATGCCGTTGTCTGGCTTTTTGCGGCATATCCGCTTATATCCGGGCCGGACCACACGAAAGCCCGGCCCCACGCCTTGCATGAATAACCCCAGCGCCCCCGACCTTGCGGCCCAGTTCCGGCAGGCCTTCGCCCGGCATCAGGCCGGTGACTTGAACGGTGCGGCGGCTCTCTATGGGCAGATTCTGACTGCACAGCCGCGCCATTTCGACGCGCTGCACCTCTTAGGCGTTCTGCGCCTGCAAACCGGCGATGCGGCGGGGGCGGCGGGCTTGATCCGCCAGGCCCTGGCCGTGGACGGTGCGCAAGTTGCCGCCCTCAGCAATCTGGCGGCCGCACTGAATGCGCTGAATGATCATGTAGGCGCACTCACAAGCCTCGACCGCGCCCTGGCTTTGACGCCCGACAACGCCGAGGTTCATTACAACCGCGCCGTCACGCTGCGTCATCTGAAGCACGAGGATGAGGCGCTGGACGGTTTTACCCGCGCGCTGGCGGTCGCACCCGCTCACCTCAGTGCGCGCATCGGCCGCGGGGCGCTGCTGCGCGATTTGGGCCGTCCCCATGATGCATTGACTGATCTGGACGCGGCGTTGACGGCTGCGCCAACGCACGCCGTGGCTCATTACAACCGGTCGCAGGCGCTGAAGGATTTGAACGACGCAACGCGGGCCGAAACCGCGTTCCGCGCGGCCACTCAGTCTGCGCCCGATTTTGCCGAGGCCCACGTGGGCCTGGCGGAAATGCTGTTGCTTACGGGTCAGGACGCAGAAGGCTGGCGCGAATATGAATGGCGTTGGCGCACGGCGGGCCTGTCCGGTGCTGCGCGCAGCTTCGCGCAGATGCAGTGGACGGGCGCGCAAAGTTTGCGCGGCAAAACGATCCTGATCCATGCCGAGCAGGGCTTCGGCGATTCCCTTCAGGTCTGCCGCCTGGTGCCCGCTGTGGAGCGGCTGGGCGCGAAAGTGGTGCTGGAGGCGCCGAAACCGTTGCAGCGGTTGCTGTCTACAGTGGCCGGAGTTAGCGCCGTCATCGCGGCGGGTGAACCGCTGCCGCCCTTCGATCTCCATTGCCCGCTCTTGAGCTTGCCGTTGGCGTTGAACGCGCCGCGTACGTTCCCCGGCCCGTATCTGCACGTCGATGCGGCTTTGGCCGAAACATGGCGCGCGCAAGTTTCGGCATGGCCGCACCCGCGCGTAGGTTTGGCCTGGGCCGGGCGGCCCACGCACCGCAACGACCGCAATCGCAGCCTTGGGTTTCATCATCTGACGCCGGTGCTGAGGCAGGCGGGTACGTTCGTCAGTGTGCAGAAAGACATGAGCGCCGATGACCGTGCAGCGCTGCACGCATCGCCACAGGTGATGGACGCGGGCGCAAACTTAAGCGATTTCGCCGACACTGCGGCGTTGGTCTCTCAGCTTAATCTGGTCATCGCCGTGGATACCGCCGTGGCGCATCTGGCTGGGGCCTTGGGCAAGCCGGTGTGGATCATGCTGCCCTTCGCGCCCGACTGGCGCTGGGGCTTAAATCAGGCTGAAACGCCCTGGTATCCGTCAGCGCGCCTGTACCGCCAGCCCGCCCCCGGCGACTGGGCCAGCGTGATTGCGCGTATCGCAGATGACCTGACGCAATTCACGCGTTAGAACGTTAACCATGACCCCCGACGAAATCCAGGCGCGCATTCTCTACCGCGATGCGCTGATCATCATCATCAACAAGCCTGCGGGCCTGCCGGTGCACGCCGGGCCCAAGGGCGGCCCGAACCTTGAGCATTACCTGGGCGCGCTGAAGTTCGGCCTGCCGCGCCCGCCCGCGCTGGCCCACCGGCTTGACCGTGACACGTCGGGCTGTCTCATCCTCGGCCGTCATCCCAAGGCGCTGCGCAAAGCCGGAATTCTGTTCCAGAACGGCAAGGTGGAGAAAACCTATTGGGCCGTGGTGGAAGGTTCACCGCCCGCCGCCGAAGGCCGCGTCGCCATGTCGCTGAAAAAAGAGACGCTCAAGAAGGGTTGGAAGATGATCATCGCCAAGGACGGGCAGGAGGCATTGACGGACTACAAGGTCATGGGGCGCAGTGAAAATCGGACATGGCTGGAGCTGAAGCCCCACACGGGCCGTACCCACCAGATCCGCGTGCACTGCCAGTACCTCGGCTGTCCGATCGTGGGCGATCCCATTTACGGCGTGAAGCAGAAATCCGGCGTGGACGAACCCTTGATGCTGCACGCCCGCGCCATTGCGTTACCACTCTATCCTAACCGTCCGCCGGTGAGCGTTACGGCACCGCCGCCGCCGCACATGGCCGAGGCCCTGAAGGCCTGCGGCTGGCCCGGCGTGTAGCGATTTTTTTTGAGTGGCGGCGTTAAATCGGCTTCACTTTACCCAAAAAGCCGATGGCCGCGATCAGCACATACAGCGTGAACACGGCGACCAGCGTGTTGTTGATGGCGCGGCTGACGGCCTCCTCGCGCTCGGGCGTCGATCCGAACTGGCCGATCTCCATGAACGGCGCCAGGAAGGGGCGGAAACACAGGTCAATCGCCATGGCCGCCCAGAACACCAGGCCGAACAGCAGAATCTTCACCGCGAACCACGGCTGCGAGATGGGGGAATCGGTGGCGAGCGAGTTGAGCCCGATGATGGTGAACACCAAGCCCATCACCGCCTGAAAGCCGAATTGCAGCTTGCTCAGGTTTTCGGCCAGCGGCTTTCCCTGGTTGACGCCGATCAGGAAGATGACCGCCATCCAGATAAGGCCAATGGCCCAACCGCCCGCCAGCATGCCGGTGGTGATAGGGTGAAGCTGCAATTCCTTGGTCAGGTGCAGGCCGACCGGCAGGATCAGCGCAAAGCACACGCGCGGGAACTGGTCCACCACCAGGCCCGCCTGCAGCACGGTCATGCGCGTTTCAAAACTGTACTTCGGGTTCTTGGCGTAGATCGCCGTCGTGAACACGCCCACGTCGGCGCCCAGCCAGAACACGAACAATAGGATGTGAATGTAGCCCCAGATTTCGACCGCCATGACGTTCACCCGAAAAATTCTAGCAATTGCGCAGCTAACGCCTCCGGAGCGCCCGGCAGCGGTTTGGCCGAGGCCGTTTTGCTGGCCGTCAGCGCTTGGCGCGTGCCCGGCATGGTGTCGTTCAGCAGCACCGGGCACGTGACTTTGGGCAGTTTGGCCAAAACCGGATAGCTGAAGTGCGCGCCGTAGGCCGACTGATAGATGTCGAGCGCCTTGAACAGGTCCACCGTGCGCCGGTGCAGCACGGCGGGCGCGATGTTCGGTTCGTGGCTGCGGATGATGTGATCTTTCTTGCGCTTGTACCAGTGCGAGAACAACTCCTGATCGCGCACCATGTTCCACACCTTGATCCAGTGCGCGCCGAACTCTTCGAATTCAATCGTGGGCGTGTAGTTGGCCAGGTACTCATCGCGTGTCACATCGTCCAGCACCATCAGGCTGGGGGCCGCCACGTGTTTCACCAGGGTTGGATTCTGCACGGCCAGTTCCACGGCCACCGCGCACCCGCCCCAATAGCCGAACACGTCCACTTCGTTGTAACCCACGCCGGCGATGGCCTGGGCCAGGTATTTCGCCTGCGCCTCAACAGTAACGGTGGCGCCCATGGGGTTGTCGGACTCGCCGTTGCCCGGCAGATCGAAGGCGATCACCGGCCGCTTGCCGATGAAGGGCTTCATAAAGCCGTCCATGCTGTGGCTGGAGGCCGCACTGGCGTGGATGAACACGATGGGCCGCCCGTTTCCATCCGTATTGCGCCGCGCGTAGATCGAGCCGCCGTCCACCTGCGCGTACTCCTGCCAGATTTTGCCGGGCATGGGCTTGGTTTTCACGATGGCGGGGGCCGGGCCGGGGGCAGGATTGTCGGCGATGATCTTGACGAACTGCGCCTTGGACTCATCCGGGTTCGCCGGATTCAGCAGTTTCACATTGGCCGGAACGGCCGTCAGCATCTGGTGGTATTTGTCCAGCACGTCAGACTTGGCGGTGGTGATGACCATGTTGGCCTTGGTATTTTTCACCGCAGCAGCGCAGTCGAACAGGAACGCCGGGCGGTAGGCGCGCCGGTAATCCTGGCACTTCATGAAATCCATCAGCGCGGTGTGAATGTGCGCGGGCGGCGGCACGTCGTAGTTCATGCGCCGGGCCACGTCCTTGCGGTACCACGGGAAGAAAATCAACTGCTCGCGGAAGCGCGCCCAAGCCCATGTGAGGTGCGAGCCGCTCCAGTTCAGTTCCATCTCGGGCAGGTAGTTGGCGAGGATTTCATCCACCTCGGCTTTGTCCATCTGGATGTAGCCGTTCATGATGCAGACGGTGAACCGCTCCGGGTGGCGCAGGCCCAGGGCCAGCGCGCACACCCCGCCCGTATGAAAGCCGTAGACGGGCGCTTTCTTGATGCCAAGTTCGTCCATCAGGTTCACCACCCCGTCGGCGAAACCTTCCATGGGATTCCATTCATCGCCGGGGACGGGGTCCGACAGGCCGTTGCCGGGTGTGTCGGGCGAAAATACCGTAAAACCCAACCCTGCGATCTCGCGGATCAGCGGGATATATTCGCGCGAGGAGGTGGGCGACTGGTGCAAGAGGATCACCGGCGGGCCTGAGCCGGCGCGGCGGTAATGCACCTGGCGCTCGCCTTTGACGGTCGCGAAATGTCGGGTGATCTCAATGGTCATGCGTTCCTCGTGCTGAGCCTAAAGCTTAACCCCTTGCCGGGCTTGCGCAAAGCCTAGCTCAGGCCCGCCCACAGTGTGGCTTGAAACGAAAACTGGCTCGGAACGCGAACGCGGCCGCAGGTTTGCGCGCGCGCCGCGGCGCATTATGTTTAAGGTGCGCGTTCCCCCTGCGGCAGGAGACAGTTCATGGACGGCGGCCCGGCAACGCAGATCAAGCGGCGCTTCATCAAGGTGAAGCCGGCCACGCCCGAAGCGGTGGCACCCTATGGGCGCATTATCGGCCCTGGCTCGGATGTGAAGCCCGGCGCCAGCAACTTCTACAACGGCAAGGTCGCCACCTCGAAGCCGGTGCAGTTCAAGTCCGACGACGACACGTGCTTAAGTCTTGCCGTTGTGCAGCCCCGCGCGCTGGAGATCGAATACCTGGAACGCCACTTCAAACACACGCAGGCGTTTATTCCCCTGGGCGGCAAGCCCTACATCGCCGTGTTCGGCGCGCCCACACCCGAAGGCGAGATGCCCGACCTGGATAAGTTGGAGGCTTTCAGGTTCTCGGGCGATGACGGCTTTTGCATGCATATCGGCACCTG
>JAEUKM010000398.1 GCA_016793085.1 Rhodospirillaceae bacterium | reverse complement strand
GCGCGGTATTGCGGCCCAGCAAGCTTAAGCGCACGCCCGGCGCGGCGTAATGAACCGCCAAAGCCTCGCCGATACCCGACGATGCGCCCGTAATCAGAATGTGTTTCACGATGGTCATGCTCCGCAAATGCTCGCGGGCATGCTGAAGAGGATTGCCGCCGTGATCAAGAGCTCGGCGTACAGCGATTAACGCGGGCCTTTAACGGGCAATAGAGGCTTCCGGGGCCAATTGCAGGCCGATCATCACCATTTCCGGCGACGACAGGTCGCCGAAGAGGCGGCGCGAGGGGCCTGGCGAAACGCGGATGACGGTGGGGGTGGCGAACACCTGGTCCATCAGGGCCAGGTCCGGGTCGGCCAGCACGTCTACCACCTGCAGATCGATCGAGGCTCCCGGTGCGGCGGCGCGCAAGTCGGTGCAGATGGTGTCCAGCGCGGTCTTGGCTTTCTCGGCGCTGGGCGTGGCCCCCGCCACGAACAAACGCAAGACGACGCGGCGGTTGGCGGAGGTCACGGCATTCATGCGGTTAGGCTCCTGCGCTGACAGTAATCGGCCGGCCCTTCGGGCTCAGTATTGTGTCGGCGATAGCGCGGATTTCGTTGAAGCCGAGCGGCTTGCGCGCCACCTCGAACGGCACCCCGGCGCTTTGCAGTTCGCGCAAGGGGCCCAAGAATTCCTCGTAGAAGCCCGTGACAACGTAAACAGGCGTCTGCGGGCAGATGTCCTGCAGAAGGCGCAGGATTTCCACGCCGTTCATGCCGGGCATTTTGAGATCCAGGAAAATCAGATCGGGAGTATGCGCCTGAGCGGCGGCCAAACCTTCGGCTCCACCGTCGGCGGTGGTGACGTTATGGCCGCAGGCTTCCAGGGTCAGCCAAAACGTATCCCGCACCCCAGAGTCGTCGTCGATAATCAGAACATGCCCCATCGGCATTCCTTCGAAGCAGTCAGAGGGTGAGGGATTCGGGTTTCCTTGGGCGCCGCATCCTCGAAGCGTTAAGGCGTGCCGGCCCCTTGGACTTCCGAATCCCGTTGACGCCCCTTATAGCCCCTCTATAGTTTCGAGGCAAAACAATATTAACCGAATATCAACTAAATCGTGGACCGGACCGGGCGAAAGACCCCAACCGGGCCCAACATGTGGGAAGAGGGCCAAGTTCCATGCAAGCCACAAACGCAGCCGCGCTGTCGTTCCCCGATGTTTTTCCGCAGCCCGCCCGCCAACGGTTAGTCTCATCTTTGTTCGAAAGATCGGCCACGGCCATCGCCGTCACGGACAGGAAGGGCCATGTGGTCTGGGCCAACGATGCCTGCGCCGACCTGCTCTCACTCACGCCCATCGAGCTTCTACACACCAAGCCCCGGCTTCTCAGCCCTGACACGGTGGGCGAGTCGGGCTGGATCGACGTGGCCTCGTCCATGGAAGCGGGCCGCACCTGGCAGGGCGAGTTCATGGGCTTCCATGTGGACGGCGAAGCGGCCTTGTGCGACGCGACCGTCATCCCGGTGCAGCGCGCCGACAGCGACGGCGGCGAGTCGTCCTCGCTGGTCATGCTGGTGGACCAGAGCAAACGCGCGGTGCTGGACCAGGAACTGATCAAAGGCTTCCCCCTCTACTTCCGCGCCGTCGAGCAGTCGGCCGACGGCCTGCTGGTGATCGACCATCACGGCCGCATCGCCTTCGCCAACCCGGCGGGGGCCATCATGCTGGGCAGCACGACGGAATTGCTGAAAGGCCAGGAGTTCGGCCTCCCTTTTGGAATTGAAGGCAACACCACCTCCATCGAGCTGATGACCGGCAACCGCCTGGCCTTCGTGGACATGCGCACCGCGCCCATTTCGTGGGAAGGCGAGGATGCGACCTTGGTGGTCCTGCATGACATGACCCAGGTGCGCGATGCCGAAACGGCGCTGGCCATGCGCACGCAGGCCATGGAGGCGGTGGCCAACGGCATTATCACCACCGACCCCAAGGGCATGGTGACGTGGGCCAACCGTGCCATGACCGTCATGACCGGCTACGCCGTCAATGAACTGGTCGCCCACCACCTGAACATCCTGCGTTCGGGTCATCATGCGGAATCCTTCTACCAGGACCTTGAAACGCGCATTCAGCGCGGCGAAGTGTGGCGCGGCCGCGTCATCAACCGCCACAAGGACGGCCACCTTTACACCGCCGAGCAGACGATCAGCCCCGTGCGGGACGCCGCCGGGCGCATCACCCAGTTCGTCATCATCCAGGAAGACATTTCCGAGCGCCTGCGCGCCCAGGACGAACTGATCCGCCTTGCGCAATACGACACGCTCACGGGCCTGCCCAACCGGACCCTGTTCATGGAGCACCTGCAGGCGGCCATCGCCCGCGCCAAGCGCGCCGGCGACATGGTGGCCGTGATGCTGCTGGATCTGGACAACTTCAAGTTCATCAATTCCAACTTCGGCCACCAGACCGGCGATGCGCTGCTGGTGGCGGCGAAAGACATGCTGGTACGCCACCTGCGCACCACCGACACCCTGGCTCGCCTTGACGGCGATGAGTTCGCCATTCTGCTGGAAGGCGTGAAGGACATGGGGGCGGCCAACGCCACCATCCGCCGTCTGTTCGATGCCTTGTGGGAGCCGGTGCAGATCAACGGCCACACCCTGAAGGCCGGGGCTTCGGCGGGGGTGGCCATGTACCCCAAGGACGATACCGAGCCCACCGACCTGTTGGCTGACGCGGAACTGGCGATGTATCAGGCGAAGTCGCAAGGCCGTCATGCCCTGTGCTACTTCGACCGCGATGCCGATATCCGCAAGCGTTTAAGCCTGGAAGAGGACCTGCGCCACGCGGTGGAGCGCAAACAACTCTGGCTCGCCTACCAACCCCAGGTGGATGTGCAGTCGGGCCGCGTCGTCGGCGCCGAGGCGCTGATCCGCTGGACGCACGACAAGCGCGGCGTCATCCCGCCCAACGAGTTCATTCCCATCGCCGAGTCCTCGGACCTCATCATCACCATTGGCGACTGGATCGTCGATGAAATCTGCCGCCAGAGCAAAGAGTGGCAGGACATGGGCCTGCCCCGGCTGCAACTGGGCTTCAACGTCTCGGGTGTACAGTTCCGCCGCGCCAACCTGCACGAACACGTCATGGACCGGTTGATGAACAGCGGCTTGTCCGTCGCCGATATCGATATCGAAATCACCGAAACCGTGGCGATGGAACGCACGGGCAAGGTGCGCGAGAATTTCGGCCGCCTGAACGACGCAGGCGTGAGTTTCTCGATGGACGATTTCGGCACCGGCTACTCGTCGCTGTCGAACCTGCAAGCCTTCCCGGTGCGCCGCCTGAAGGTGGACGGCTCGTTCGTGGCGGGTATCGGCAAGCGCAAGGACGACGAGAAGATCGTGGAAGCCATCATCAGCCTCAGCAAAAGTTTGGGCCTGAAGGTGGTGGCCGAAGGGGTGGAAACGGAAATCCAGGCGCGGTTCCTGAAGGATTGCGGCTGCGAGGAAATCCAGGGCTACCTGGTCTCCAAGCCCCTGCCGCCCGCCGTGTTCGCCGACTTTGTCCGGCAGTATAAGGGTTTCGACGCCTAACCCTCCTGGCCGGGCGGGGCGCCAGCGCCGCCTTGCCTTGCAATCAGCGCCGCCGCCGATATAACCGTTGCCTCGGTTTGGTGAATCAGGCGGTTTTTAAAGAATGAGCGCGGTTTTTAAATGAGCGGGCGGGCAATCGCCAGCATGACGGGCTTTGCCCGCGCCGAAGGCCGCATGACCGCACCCGCCGTCATGTCCTGGGCGTGGGAAACGCGCAGTGTGAACGGCAAAAGCCTCGACTTGCGCCTGCGCCTGCCGCCCGGCTTCGACTCGCTCGATCTCGCCATCCGCAAGCTTGTGCCCGAAACCTTCTCGCGCGGCTCTATCTCCTTGTCGCTGGTCCTGACCGGCGAGCCCCAGGCCCTGGGCGTGCGCATCAACGAGGGTGTGCTGGATAACCTGATCCAATTGGCCGCCAAGAAATCGCAAAATTTGCCGGCGGGCATCAGCGGGGCCAGCCTCGACGGCCTCATGGCCATCCGCGGCGTCATCGAGCCCATCGAGGCGCAGTTGGACACGGCCCAACTGGCCGAGCGCGACCGTATTCTGACCGATTCCTTACGCACGGCCTTGCAGGGTCTGGCCAAGGCCCGCAACGAGGAAGGCGCGCGCCTGGCCGCGATTGTGGATGGTCATTTAAAGCGCCTGGGTGAACTGGCCGCTGCTGCTGCTGCCCATGCCTTCGCGCAGCCTGCGGCCATCAAGGCGCGTTTCGAGCGCCAGGTGGCGGACCTCTCGAACGGCAATTCCAGCCTCACGCCGGAGCGCCTCGCCCAGGAAATCGCGCTGCTGGCCGTGAAGGCCGACATCCGCGAGGAGATCGACCGCTTGAAGGCGCATCTCGACCAGGCCCATGAGATGATGAGGGCGGGCGGGCCTTGCGGACGGCGGCTGGATTTCCTGACGCAGGAGCTGAACCGCGAAGCCAATACCCTGTGCTCCAAGGCGCAGGACGTGGACCTGACGCGCATAGGTTTGGACCTGAAGGCCACCATTGATCAGCTGCGCGAGCAAATCCAGAATATCGAGTGACCGGAGACGTTTGTGGCAACAATAAACCGCCGTGGAATGATGCTGGTGCTGTCCTCGCCCTCGGGCGCGGGCAAAAGCTCCATTGCCACGGCGTTGTTGAAGGCGGATCCGAATTTAGTGCTGTCGGTCTCAGCCACCACGCGTCCGCCCCGCCCGGGTGAAACAGACGGCGTGCATTACTATTTCGTCGACGTGCCGAAGTTCGAGAAGATGAAAGCCGAGGGCGCGTTTCTGGAAAACGCCCGCGTGTTCGACAACTACTACGGCACGCCGCGCGTTCATGTGGAAACGCAGCTTGCCGCCGCCAAGGATGTGTTATTCGACATCGACTGGCAGGGCACCCAGCAGCTGCGCCAGAACGCACGCGATGATCTGGTCAGCGTCTTCATCCTGCCGCCCTCCATGGCCGAACTGGAACGCCGCCTGCGCAGACGCGGCCAGGACAGCGATGAGGTGGTGAAAAAGCGCATGGCGCGCGCCGCCGACGAGATGAGCCACTGGCACGAGTATGATTATGTCGTGGTGAACCACGATTTCGACCAGAGCCTGGCGCAGGTGCAGACCATTTTGGCCGCCGAGCGCTTGAAGCGCGGCCGTCAGACGGGGCTTAAGGCGTTCGTCGCCAGCATGAGCTAGCGTTTCTCTGATACGGCGCGGGCCAGCGCGCAGAAGTCTTCCACCGACAATGTTTCCGCCCGCGCCTGGGGGTCGATGCTTACAGCCTCGCATAATGCCGTCCCATCGGCGAAGCCCGCATCGGCGGCTAGCGTTTTCAGACTTTGCCGCAGCATCTTGCGCCGTTGGCCGAAGGCGGCGGCCGTCACGCGCTCCAGCGTTTTCTGGTCGGCGGGTGCGCGCGGCTTGGGTAGCGGCACCAGGCGCACGACGGTGGATTCCACCTGGGGCGGCGGCGTGAAGGCCTGGGGGCCGATGCGAAACTGCGGGCTCACGTCGCACAGCCACTGGGCCAGCACGCTGAGGCGGCCATAAGTTTTCGAGCCTGGGGCGGCGGCAAGCCGGTCGCCGACCTCGGACTGGAACATCAGCGTCATGGACTCGAAGGCGTTGGCATAGCCCAGCCAGTTGATCAGCAAATCCGTGCCGACGTTGTAGGGCAGGTTGGCGACAATGCGCAAAGGAGCAGCGCCCAGCGTGCGCAAGTCCACGCTCATCGCATCCGCCATCACCACGCTGAACTTGCCCGGATAGGCGTTGCCGATCTCGGCCATAATAGGCAGGCACCGCTGGTCGCGCTCGATGGCCACCACGGTGGCCCCTTCGGCCAACAGCGCCCGCGTCAGCCCGCCGGGGCCGGGGCCCACTTCGATGGTGGTGCCGGTCTTCAGGTTGCCCGCCGCTCTTGCAATGCGCCCCGTCAGGTTGAGGTCGAGCAGGAAGTGCTGGCCCAGTTTTTTGTCCGCGCGCAGGCCGTGCCTGGCCAGCACATCGCGCAAGGGCGGCAGAGTGTCGCTCATGGGCGACGCTTGGCGAAATTATGTGCCGCATCCAGGGCCGCGATAAAACTTGTCGCATCGGCGATGCCCTTGGGCGCGATATCCGTTGCGGTGCCGTGATCGGGCGAGGTGCGGATAAAAGGTAAGCCCAGCGTGATGTTCACCCCGCCTGCGAAGTCGAGAGTCTTCAGCGGGATCAGCGCCTGATCGTGGTACATGCACAAAACCGCGTCATAGGCCGCGCGGGCCTCGGCGTGGAAGAACGTATCGGCGGGGGCGGGCCCGATCACGTTCAGGCCCTGCGCGCGCAGTTCGGCCACAGCGGGTGCGATGATGCGCGCCTCTTCGTCGCCCATCTTGCCGTCCTCGCCCGCGTGGGGGTTCAGGCCCGTCACAGCCAAACGCGGGGCTGCGATGCCGAAATCGCGCTGCAAAGCGGCAGCGGTGACGCGCGCGCAGTGCAGTATGCCCGCGGTCGTCAGCAGCTTCGGCACATTGGCGATGGACGTGTGGATGGTGACCGGCACCACGCGTAAGGGCGGGGTGGGGCGCTCCACGGCCAGCATCATCACAGGCACCACGCCGCCGGCTAGGTGGCCCAGGTATTCCGTGTGGCCGGGAAACGCGAAGCCGGCACTTTGCAGTACGGCCTTCTGGATCGGGTTGGTGACGATGCCTGAGATTTCTTTTGCTAGCGCCAGCGTTACGGCTTTGCCGATGGCGGCGATCACCGCCTTGGCGGAACCCGGTTCGGGCAATCCCAGAAAGAACGGCACGTTGGCCACGTCGGGGATTTCAAGCACCGGCAGGGCGTGCGCGAACACACTGGCCGCTTCGGCGGGCGCTGAAATGACCTTCAGGGGGATTTCGATGTTCAGCGTCTTGCCCACGGCTTTCAGGCGCGCCGCACTGTCGATGGCGAAGAACACCGGGCCCTGGGTTTTACGCTGCGCCCAGGCCTTCAGGGTGATTTCCCCGCCGATGCCCGCGGGCTCGCCCATGGTCACTGCGATGGGCGCGGTGGTCATGGGGGTATGGGCCTTGCCTTAGATGCGCACGTCGACCAGCGCCTGGCGGCGCAGGTCGCGCAGCTTTTGCCGCGCCAGGTTTTCCAGCTTGTCGTTCTCAAGCTTCCCGGCCACCTGCTCCTCGTCGGGCAGGCCGCTGTCCTCGAGGCGCTGGCACACCATCACGAACAGGCGGGCCCCCGGCACTTCAATGGCAGGGCTGACGCGGTTGGGCGGCAACGTCGCCACCACGTCGCGAACTTTTTCCGGCAGGCCGCCGACGCGGATGGGCTCGATGGGGCCCGAACCCGGGCCGCCGATGCGTTTGCCGAGATCGTTCATCGCCTGGCAGTTGCTGGCCTGCGTAATGATGGTGTTGCTGTTCTGGGCCAGTTGCGCCTCGCTTTGGGCGCGGCCGCCCAGGGTCGGCAGGTAGATCTGCTGCAAGGTCACGGCCGACATCATCGGGTCCGGCGCGCCCGAGGCGCGGCGTCCGCGCAAGGCCAGGATGTGATAGCCGGTGGTCGAGCGGATGGGCTCGGAGATTTCATTGGGCTCCATGCCCGCGACAGCGCGGTCCAGCTCGGTCTCCAGTTCGCCCTGCATCACCCAGCCCAGATCGCCGCCCACGGCCGCCGTGGGGCTTTGCGAGAACTGCTGGGCGATGGCCGGGAACGGCGTACCGCTGCGGGCCTGCTGCACCAGCCGGTCGGCCAACTGGCGCACGTCGCCTTCGCTGACCGTGGCGTTCACCGGCAGGAAAATTTCAGACAGCAGATGTTCAGGGCGGCCCTGGTTCGCCTTCAGGCGCTCCATCACGTTCTTCACTTCCTCGGGCGCCACCAGCACGTTGCGGCGCAGTTCCTGGCGCACGACCTTCACCCAGGCCACGTCGGCTTCGATCTGCGAGTACAGCGTGCTCATGTCCACACCGCGCTCGGTGAACATCTTGCGGAAGCTGCCCGGCGGCATGCCGTTCTGGCCTTCGATCATTTCAAGGGCGTTGCGCACTTCGGGTTCGGTAGTGGTGATCTTCAGACGCCGGGCTTCTTGCAGCTTCAGGCGCTCCTCGATCAGGCCCTGGATCACCTGGGGCAGCACGCGCCGTTGCAGGTCGGGCGTGTTCTCCAGGCCTGAGGTGGCCATGAACATGCCCAGCCGCGACTGCACGTCGAAAACGGTGATGATGTCCTCGTTCACCACGGCGGCGATTCCCATAGAGCCGGCGCCGGGGTTGCCGCCGCCGGGGGCCGCGCCCTGCTGCGCCTGGGCCGGGGTCGTCATTATCGCCGCAATCACGGCCCAAACCGCCGCCACACTTAAAGCTTTCGTTTTCATCCGCGCTGTACCGACTCGCATTTTGAATATTGATGATTTTGTCCGGATCGGGGCCCGAAAAAACCGCGCCCAAAAACCGTTCCATCCGCCTGCGTGCAGGCCCGGTAACATAAAGACGAAC
>JAEUKM010000385.1 GCA_016793085.1 Rhodospirillaceae bacterium | reverse complement strand
CGGAGGCGTCGATATTAACGGGGTCTTGGTCGCGGAAAGTGCGTTTCTGGACGCCGAGAATGAAGCCGAACGCCTCTATGTGGCGAGGTAGCTCTGCGAGCCGGAAACGAACCTCAGTTCCATCATCCAGGTCGTAAAGCTCGAAAGTCTGAAAGTCGCTGACCAGCACAAAGCGCGGAAGCTCGGCTTCTTTTAGACCAGGAAAGTATTCAAGTGCCTGTTGCTTTGCGCGGACGAGGTTTTGTCCAGCACTCTTTTGCTCAACGAGCAGAACACCTTTCCAGAACAGGTCGATGAATCCTCGGCGGTCTGCGAGTACTCGCACAGGTTCCTCGAAGCTTGCGACGCGCCTACGTGTGACACCGAAAACCTCAAAGAACTCATTATAAAAAGTTTGTGCCTCGCCGCGCTCATACCGTGCATCACGCCATTCTTCAGCAAACCGGCCTGCACGCGCGCGAATTTCATTCCAACTAAGCCGCATATCGCCGTGTACCCCCGATTACCTTGCGTTCCACCCTCATGCGCAACTGACCGTTATCGGTCATACTGAGGCATAAGGCCCCATATAAAATTGAATTTTATTAATACCTTAGATCAGGCTTTTTTACTGACGAACGGACGATTGCTTCGCAGCCAGCTTAATCAATTGCGATCCACTCTAGTTTATCGCGAAGAACTTTCCCGCTGTGCTCAGATTTTCTCCAACACAGCTCGGCGTCTTCTTGCACAAGTCTAAGGATTTGCTCGCGTGAATCGTTTTCAAATTGGTGAACCCTCCGACCGTCAACATAGAAATATGACTGAGTTTTGGGATCCAACATCATCCAATCCCAACGTACAATATCTTCCTCGTCATAAAAATTGATAATCAGATATTGGCCAGGTCCAATATCAGCTCGGTACTTTTTGCTCATTTGAGACATTCAACCCGCACAACCGTATTACGGAGACAAAATTTTATATCTTATACCTATGGCGGGTGACGTTCACTGAAGCGCCACGATGAAAAAAACTTAATTCCGCCAAAAGTACAAATGGTGGCAAGTTTACGCCCCAATAATTGCCTTGCCGATTGGTATATATCCGACGCGCGCTACCGACAATGACTATCGTTTCTGCCTGAATCGGATGCTTTTGGTTCGAGTATCGACTCTCGTGTAGGATCGGCCCACGCGCCATCAGAGGGTTTCGGCGCTGGCTGTAACTTATCAAAGCCTTTGGCATAACCAACGAGCACGAAATTGCGCAGCCGATAGTGAGCGGCCAGCGCGTTCGGGCTACCAGCTTTAATGAAATCAGCGATTACAGCTTTGTAGAGGTCAGACAGTGTTGCCTGATTTCTAGCGCCAAAATATTCAGCCATATATCGCCGAACGGTATCCAGTTGCTTGGGTGTTAGAGTGCTCATGTATTTCAACCTTTCCACTGTCCAAAAACGGATATGGAAACCAGATGGAAAAAGTGAAGGGGTTTTATAAGGCGCACATGGGGATCACGGGCTTCGCCATCGTGATCCCGCCCCTCAAGGGGGCAACAAATGAGTCGGGCAGCGAAGACTTATCGAGAGGGACACTTTCACCTACATCATCGCGTTGTACGCGATGCAGGCCCTGGAGGAGCCGCACCAGGGATAAGCAAAGCTCATGTTCGGTACGTGCTTCGGTCTAGTGAATGTCAGGATGGCGAATTGCGTCTGCCAGGCGGCAGGGTAGTTACTGACCCAGCCGAAATTCGCCGCCAGATGTATCGGCTAGTCGATGAACGGGACGGCCTTGGCGGCTTAATCGCTCGGAATGGCAGCCGCCGATTGATCGAGAAAGTTTCAGTCGCGTTACCCCACGCTTTAACCAAGCAGCAGTCACTGGAAGTTTTACGGGCCTATGTCCAAGACATAACGAAGGGCCAAGCTCCGGTCCTGATCGCCCCACACTGGAAACAGGGTAACTTTCACGCTCATCTAGTTTTTGTGCCGGTAATGGAGACAGAACCGGCAGCTAAAGAGCGAGCGCAGCGAGAGGGGAAAAAAGCTGTGCGGCGTCGTCAGGTCTGGACGCTAGGCGATCTATACTGGCCCGGCACCAAGATGAAGACCAAAGAGTGGATGAGATTGCGGTGGATGGCTTACGCAAACGAAGCCCTGCGCAAAGCAGGGTCTGACATTCGCATCAACCATCTGAGTTACAAACGACGTGGCATTCAACGAGAACCTAGTAGACATATCGGACCAGAACGCATCGCACGAGAATTGCGGCGCGGCGTTGTTCAGCCTACAGGCGTATCGAGCCAAAAGCTTTTGGAGCTCGCGACAGGTGCTTCAGAGAGACAGCAAGAGGTCGAAATTCAGGAACTTGAGCTGCTACTCAACACAATCGGTGAGGTTAGTGGTTTGAAGCAGAGAACACGAAGCCGATCACTGATTCGATAGCAGGCCAACATTATACCCCTCTCTTTTGCCTTCTAGCGCCCTGCCCATAAGCGAAAATGGTCTGGGCTGTACCCCAGCCCATTTTCGCATTTTAAACGCTGTGCGTTGAGAAATTCGGGATCGCGAAAAAGAATTCGTCTCTCCCCCTATATATTTCTTAAAGAAATATATAGGGGGAGAGACGCCTTCCCAGATTTTCAGAAATACAAAAAATTTTTCACTTTTGCTGCCCCAGAAAATTTTGACGTTCCGATATCCCGGAAGGAAGCAGTACTAAGCCGCTTCCTTCCGGGCCAGAACGGGCTCTTTTTTTGAGAAGGCAAAACGCCATGACTATGATTGAACTGACTGAACGGCATAAACTGAAAAATATCTACACGCGCTCCAAGCAGTCGAACCAACCACTCGACCTTTTCCCTGGTCTCGCGAATTCTCCTGCAATCGGCATCATCCTGGGAAAGGCGAAGATTCGTAAAAGTATGATGGGTATGATGGCGGGCTTCGCAGCAACTGGTGCCGTTAAATTTCTCGGCAAAACTGTCGCGGGCAAACCCCGCCAAGTTTTGTATATTGATTTTGAGCTGTCTGAAAATGGGTTCGGCGCGCGTGCAGTTCGGATGCTCAAAGACGATAACCTGCCCGACGGTTTTTATCGCGTCGAGGGAACAGAATGGATTGATCCGTTCGAAGATGGGATTCTCATCGGTAAAAAGCTGAATGCAGCGGTTTACCAGAAGCTCGAGGCTACGATCCGCAAATACTGCATCGATCTCGTTATCATTGATCCGCTTTACATGCTCCTCGAGGATGAAAACGACAATGGCTCGATGAAGCGGGTTTTGGCCGGGTTTCGCGTTATCGTGAATAAAACGAAATGCGACATCATCATTATTCACCACATCGGAAAAGAAAAATCGGTGCAGTGGGATGATCCTTTCTCCGTGGCGCGCGGCGCAAGCTCGCTCGGTGGCTTCGTCGATTGGGTTTTTGCGATCGAAGGAAGGCATAATAACCAAGCTGTGCTTCACCTCGGCGCTCGCTACTTCGAAGCTTCGGATCCCATTCCTATGCGCTTTTGCGGCGAAAGTCTGATGTGGCTCCCCGCTGATGACAGGCTCGCCGCTTAGTCTGAGATTAAGCTTACGAGAGAAACATTTTGTACGGCGCGGTGGCAATCACCGCGCTGTACTAGTTATCCATGCCAATGCTCGCTGGGTAGCCACACATAGTTCATTAAGGAAAAAGTTAGCGACCGCAGTTCGCGGAAAATCTCTAAGTAGTTGTTTCGACTCGCGAATTTGGCATTTTAGATTGTAGTTCTAAGCCGAATCTGTATATTGTGTTTTGGGGAAAGGGTTGCCCATTAATGGGGGCTCATAACCCGTGCGAGGCTATTTCTGATCGCCGCTATGGCTATGGCGATTGGACCCAGGGTTGCTGGAATCTTGGCCATTAGCTCGCCGTCAATGCGTGCGTAGGGTAGTCGAGCAAGGCGCGCTTTGGCGTCCGACAGATCGGTGGCCTTCAATTCTAGAATCCACTCGGCACCGTCATAGTTATAGCTGACCAGAAAGGTCCGCTCGTTTTTAACATCAGAAGGATACTTATCCATGACTACGAGTGCCTCTGCTTACTACATCTACCGTGATGCCAATCATCACTGGCGTTGGTACCTACTTGCAGCCAATAACCGCAAGATCGCCAATTCCGGCGAAGGTTATCACAACAAGGCTGATTGCCTGTGGGCGATCAATCTTGTGAAGGGGACAAGTCAGTCCCCGGTCTACGAAGTCTAAACGCCCGTCAAGCGTTGTAGGGGTCCTCTCCAGAGCCGCAAGCTCTGGAGAGAGACTAATCTGCACCGGCGTTGTGACTTTACGCGCTTGCGTTTGTTCATAAACGGGGGCGCTTCGGGGGCAAGGTCAGCGGTTACTTAAGTCTTCAGATTAAAACATTTCCTCCTCATTCCCGTCCGGTGAGGATGCAAGCTTATGGCCGCGCTTGAGATCGTAAACCTTAGCATAGTGAAACTCGATCATTTCTCGGCTCGTACCCATCTGCTTCGCAAGATGATCAATGTCAGTCGATTCATCTTTGTTGATCTGCTCGCAGGCGTATGTATGTCGCAGCGAGTATAGAGTGCGTGGGGTTGCTAATTCTTCCTCATTGTCGGCATCTGCATTGAAACGCAAATCCAATTTCTCAGGATCGGATGCGATGCGACCCAATGAATAAGGTATTGGGTTGATAATTTTTGCAAAAACCTTATCGAGCACATCTTGCCTCGTAATTTTTCCGTTTGAACGCTCGAATATTGGAGCCTCATACAGAGCTTCACCTGGCGTAGGAAGGCGAAGCTGTTCTGGATACAGGCGGAAGAGAAATCGTTTCCTCGGGTCGGCGCATCTCCAAAGGAATGAACCGTCAACTGCAGCTCGACGCGAGCCTCGTTTGCCCTTCGCGATCTTTACAAAAAGTATTCGCTCACCGTTGTCGGCTTTCGATAAGAAAAAGCTGCTCCAACGGACGGACCGCGCCTCAGATCCTGGTCGCATGCCAGTGGCAGCGGTGAGTGCAATCAGATTATTCAAGTGAAATAGAATTTCGCGACTTGGATCGTGCTGATGCAGGCCTTGCGAAGTGTAAAGCGCGTCCAGGCGACGAATGCGGTGTAGCAGTTCGTCCACTTCGAAAATCGAGAAGGGCTGTCCGCGACGTGTTGGCTTTCCATCCTTATTAAACTTCGCAGAAGTTCCCCAGGGAATAAGTTCATCCTCCTCTGCCTGACGCCAAACCAGAGCTCCCGCTGCTGCATGATTCGATAGGACGGACCGTGACGGCTCACGTCCGTAAATATTTTTGAACTCCGACAATTTCCAACTCTCAAACTCACGGATCATGCGAGCGCCGATCTGGATGATGGGAGTGGATTTGAAAAACGGTATGAACCATTTTTCGAGAGCGAGGATATAATCGTTTGCGGTTTGTTTTGTACGTTTGACGCCGTTGGGACCAGCAGAGCGGCGAGACAAGTGTGACGGATTGGTCCGTATGAGTTCGATAAACTTCCGTGCAATCGCTTCGAATGAATCGGACGTTACTTCTGGTGTGCGCGACTTTTTACGCTCGGGTATTGCCGAAGCGGCTGATAGCAGGGCAGAGCCATACCGGCTTTGCTTGGTCGACCATCGATCCTTTTTTCCTGCTTCGCGAATCTCTGCCCAATAACAACGAGATTCATCGCGCCAATAGATGCGGACTTGTTGTCCGTTAGGTAATTTTTCGACCTGTGATTTTGGTCCGTCCGGACCACCGCTCTGTGTCCGCACTGACGAAAGTGTGTCCGCGTTTTGTCGGGGCATCTGAACCTATAATGTGGTGGTGGTCCCGGCCGGAATCGAACCGGCACGTCTATGAAAAGACAGCAGATTTTAAGTCTGCTGCGTCTACCAATTCCGCCACGGGACCGAAAATCTCTTCACATTATATACTAAAACCAACCCCTTTTAAGTCCGTTGCGTCTACCATTCCGCCACGGGGGCTTCGCGGGGTGGGCCCGCAGGCAATCGCGCTCGGATATCAGATTGCGCCGAAAATGCCTAAAGCATTTTAAAGGCGCTGCCGGCCGGTACTAGACTGGCGCCGGGCCCACAACCGGGTCCGCCCCCAGACCACGCATCAGCTTCTCGACCTTGCCGATGACGGCGGCGATGCCAGCCCTGTCGGTGGAGCGCGCAACGATGGACGTGCCCAGCTTGTCCAGGCGCATGAACGGGTAGCTGCCCACGGCCACATTCGTATGTTGGGCCTGGATCTCGGCCAGGCCCGCCGCAATGTCGCCCTCGCGCACATGGGCGTCGATGCTTTGCGAATACACCGGCGGCCCGCCGCGTAACGTGGGGGCCACGGCCTCGAACATGGCGCGCGCGACACTGGGCACGCCCGCCAGCACGAACACGTTGTCGATGCGGTAGCCCGGCGCTACGCTGATGAGGTTCTCGATCAGGCTGACGCCGTCACCGTCGGGCACTTCGGCCATGCGCAGGCGCGCCTCGTTGGTGCGTTCGCCGTAATAGGCGCGCAGTTTCTTCTCCACCTCCGGGTGGCGGATGACCTTGCGTCCGAAGGCCTTGGCCACACAGGCCGTGGTGATATCGTCGTGCGTGGGGCCGATGCCGCCGGTGGTGAACACATACGTATACTCTTTGCGGCAGGCGTTCAGGGCTTCGACAATTTTGGCCTCGATATCCGGGATCACGCGCGCTTCGCCCAGCGGGATACCCAACTGCCCCAGACGCTCGGCCAGGAATTTCAGGTTCGCATCTTGTGTCCGGCCCGACAGCACTTCATCGCCGATGATGAGCACGCATGCGGTGGGGTTTGAAGACGATGAGGTAGTCATGGCGCTACTTTAGGCCGGGCCCGCGCAGCCGCGCAATTCAAAGCGTGGGTCTCAGCCGAGCGCGCGTTTCAGGTGTTCGATCAGCGGAATATCCGCGGGCGGCATGGGGTAGTTTTCAAGTTCGGCCGCGGCCACCCACGCCATGGCTTGATGCTCAGAGAGAGCAAATTCACCCGCCCAGTTCCGGCACTCGAACACCGGCATCAGCAGATGAAACCTCTCGTAGGTGTGCGAGGCGAAAGTCAGCGGCCTCAGATCGGACGCGTTGATGATGATGCCCAGTTCCTCGTGCAGTTCGCGGACCAGCGCCAGTTCCGGCGTTTCGCCTGTCTCGACCTTGCCGCCCGGAAATTCCCACAGCCCGGCCATCGCCTTGCCTTGGGGGCGCTGGGCCAGAAGTACGCGATGTTCTCGGATCAGCGCCGCTGCCGCCACCAGCACGATGGGCTTGGCCGGAACCATAACTAAGTCCGGTAGGAGCCGTTGATGTCGATGTAGCCGTGGGTGAAATCGCACGTCCATACGGTCGCGGCCCCGAAGCCGAGCCCGATGTTCACCTCGAACACAATCTCCTGGCCTTTCATGTGCGCAACGACAGGTGTTTCGTCGTAGCCCGGCACCGCTTCGCCGTCGCGCGCCACGTCCACGCCGCCGATCTTGATGGCCAGCTTGTCGCGGTCTACCCGCTCGCCCGATTTTCCCACGGCCATGACGATGCGGCCCCAGTTGGCGTCTTCGCCCGCCACGGCGGTTTTCACCAGCGGCGAATTGGCGATGGACATGGCGATGCGGTGCGCGGCCTTGTCGTGTTCGGCCCCCGTCACCTTCACCTCGATGAACTTGCTGGCCCCTTCGCCGTCGCGCGCCACAAGTTTGGCCAGCTCGATCATCATGTCGGTCAGCTTGGCCTTGAAGTCGGCCAGGCGCGGATCGTGCGGATGGCCCACCACAGCGTGCTTGGCTTGGCCCGTCGCGAACAGCAACAACGTGTCGGAGGTGGAGGTGTCGCTGTCCACCGTCATGCAGTTGAAGCTTTTCTCGGCCGCGCTGGCGGCCAGGTACTGCGCGGTGGGGGCGTCGATCTTCGCATCGGTGAAAAAGTACGCCAGCATCGTCGCCATGTCGGGCGCGATCATGCCGGCTCCCTTGCAGAAGCCGATGATGGTGACGTTCACGCCGTCGATGGTCGCCGTGCGCGTGGCTGTCTTGGCGAAGGTGTCCGTCGTCATGATGGCGTGCGCGGCGTCGCTGGCCTTGTCGCCGGAGAGAGCCTTCTTCGCCTCGGGCAAGGCGGCGGCAATTTTTTCGGCGGGCAGCGGTACGCCGATGGTGCCCGTGGAGGACACAAATACTTCGCTGGGTGCGCAGTTGAAAGTGGCAACCGCAGCATCCACGGTCGTCTTCACCGCCGCCACGCCTTTTTTGCCGGTGAAGGCGTTGGCGTTGCCGGCGTTCACCACCAGCACGCGCGCCGCACCCTTTTTCCGGTTCTCGCGGCACAGATCCACGGGGGCTGAGGCTGTCAGAGACTTGGTGAACACGCCGCCCACGGTGGTGCCGGGCGCCATCTCGGCCACCATCAGGTCGGTGCGGCCCTGGTAGCGGATGCCCGCCGCATAGGTGGCAAACCGCACCCCGGCCACAGCCGGAAGTGCGGTGATGGTCTTGGGGGCCAGCGGCGAAACGGGGTGGCTCATGGCGGGTCCTGAAGGCGTGAAACGTTAAATGTGGCGGTTAATTCGGGCGGGCGTTTCAATGGCACAGCTCAAACAGCGCCACAAGCGCAGAACGGCGTCACCCGCGCAATCCCGAACACGCCGCAAACCATTACAATTCCATCATAATTCGGCTTCGCGGCGCGGTCCTGATTTCCATCAAATTGTGGCCGCTTCCGTTGACTTATGGGGTGTGCGCTTCTATCTGTCATGCGCATGCCGCAAGGGGGTTGGGCCGGTCCGCTGCCCAAACCGTTATTTCCATGGACTTTCGAGGTTTCAATGTTCGGCGCGCTTAAACGCCTGTTTCCGTCTCGCAACGAGCGCATCATCAAGTCGCTCCGCCCCATCGTTGAAACCATCAATGCCAATGAAGCCGAAATCGCTGCGCTGGACGACGAGAGTGTCCGCGCCCGCACGGGCTGGCTGAAAGAGCGCCTGGAGAAAGGCGAAACGTTGGAGCAGATTTTGCCCGATGCCTTCGCCACCGTGCGCGAAGCGGCCAAGCGCACCTTGAAACAGCGCCATTTCGACGTGCAGCTCATGGGCGGCATGGTGCTGAACAAGGGCAAGATCGCCGAAATGGGCACCGGCGAAGGCAAAACGCTTGTCTCCACGCTGCCGGTGTACCTGAACGCACTGACGGGCAAGGGCGTGCATGTCGTCACCGTCAACGATTATTTGGCCAAGCGCGATTCCCAGTGGATGGGCCAGATCTACAATTTTCTCGGTCTCAGTGTCGGCTGCATCCAGAGCATGATGAGCGACGCCGACCGCCGCAAGGCTTATGCGGCGGACATCACCTACGGCACCAATTCCGAGTACGGCTTCGACTACCTGCGCGACAACATGAAGTACTCCATCGAGGACATGGTGCAGCGCCCCTTCAACTTCGCCATCGTCGACGAAGTGGACTCGATCCTGGTCGACGAAGCGCGCACGCCGCTGATCATTTCAGGCCCGTCGCAGGACCGCAGCGATTTGTATGACCGGGTGAATAAAATCATCCCGCTGCTCAAGCCCGAGCATTACGAGAAGGACGAGAAGGGCAAGTCCATCACCTTCACCGATGCCGGCACCGAGTACGCCGAGCAATTGCTGCGCGACAACGAAATCCTCTTGAACGGTAACCTGTACGACATCCAGAACATCGAGCTGGTGCACCACCTGAACCAGGCCTTAAAGGCCCATCACATGTTCAAGCGCGATGTCGATTACCTGGTGCGCGACGAACGCGTGCACCTGATCGACGAATTCACCGGCCGCATCATGGAAGGCCGCCGCCTGTCGGAAGGCCTGCACCAGGCCATCGAAGCCAAGGAAGGCGTCTCGGTCCAGAACGAGAACCAGACTCTGGCCACGGTGACCTACCAGAACTATTTCCGCATGTACCCGAAACTGGCCGGCATGACCGGCACCGCCATGACGGAAGAAGAAGAATTCAGCACCATTTACGGCCTGGACGTGGTGGACGTGCCGCCCAACATGCCGCGCGCGCGTAAAGACGAGCACGACGAGGTTTACCGCACGGCGGACGAAAAGTACGACGCCATCGTGGCCCTGGTGCAGGAATGCTACGCGCGCCAGCAGCCGGTGCTGGTGGGCACAGTGTCCATCGAGAAATCGGAAATCCTGGCCGAGCGCCTGCGCAAGAAAGCCAAGGTTAAACCCCAGGTGCTGAACGCCAAGTACCACGAGCAGGAAGCTTACATCATCGCCCAGGCCGGCGTGCCGGGCTCGGTGACGATTGCCACCAACATGGCGGGCCGCGGCACCGACATTCAATTGGGCGGCAACCCGACCTACCGCATCGAGGAAGAAGAAAAGCGCCTGAACCGCCCGCTCACCGAGAGCGAGAAAGAAGCCATCGTGGCGGACGTGGCCGAGAAAAAACGCATCGCGCTGGCCGCCGGCGGCTTATACGTGATCGGCACCGAGCGGCACGAATCGCGCCGCATCGACAACCAGTTGCGCGGCCGTTCGGGCCGTCAGGGCGACCCCGGCGCGTCCAAGTTCTATCTCTCGCTGCAAGACGATCTGATGCGCATTTTCGGCTCCGAGCGCATGGACGGCATGCTGGTGAAGCTGGGTCTGGAAAAGGGCGAGGCCATCATCCATCCGTGGATCAACAAGGCCATCGAAAAGGCGCAGCAGAAAGTGGAAGCGCGCAACTTCGATATCCGCAAAAACCTTCTGCAGTTCGACGACGTGATGAACGTGCAGCGCCGCGAGATTTTCGACCAACGCCGCGAAATGATGATGACCGAGGACGTCTCGGGCCTCATCGTTCATATGCGCCATCAGATCGTCGACGACCTGATCCGCAAATTCATTCCCGAACGCGCCATGCCGGAAGAATGGAACGTGGCGGGCCTGCACGAGGAAGTCTTGCGCATCCTGGGCCTGAACCTGCCGTTCCAGGAGTGGGCGGCCGAGGAAGGCATCGCGGACGAGGAAATCCGCGAACGCGTCATCAACGCCATCGACAGCAAGATGGCCGAGAAGGCCGCCAACTACGGCCCCGACCTGATGCGCCGTGTCGAGAAAAGCCTGCTGTTGCAGACTATCGATCACGGCTGGCGCGATCATCTGGCCCGGCTTGATTATCTGCGCCACAGCGTCAACTTGCGCGCCTACGGCCAGAAGACACCGCTGCTCGAGTATCAGCGCGAAGCCTATGTGATGTTCGAGGAAATGCTGGATTCTTTGCGTGAACGCGTGACCGCCATCCTCTCGCACGTAGAAATTCAAACGCAACCGCCGCCGCCGCCGGAAGTGTCGACCATCCGCCGCCCGGCGCAGGCGCGTGCGTTGCCCGCAGGCGAGGCTGGCGCTGCTTCGGATCAGGCGCGCAATCCCGCGGACCCATCGACCTGGGGTAAAGTTGCCCGCAACGAGGCCTGCCCGTGCGGCTCGGGCAAGAAATTCAAGCACTGCCACGGCGCCATCGAAGCCGCGACTGCTTGATTCCATTGCAGAAGCCGGGCATCGCGAAAGGTTGAAGGCGTGTCACTTGCGGCGCGCTTTTAGCCTGGGCAAGATGACAGCTTAAGGCCTGGGGAAGGCGCCGTTCATGGCAAGCGATTCGATGCTCGAAACCGTTCTGTTGGCCCAGCGCGCCGATACGCTGAGCAGGCTCGGCAATGCGGCGCAAGCCGCCGCGCAGCAGAGCGCCCGTCAGGCCGCGGGCGAGATCAGCGACCAGGCGCGCAACGCCCAGGAAATCAACACCGCCTTTCTGCCCGTCGATCCCAGCCGCGGCCGCAATCTGAATATCGTTGCCTAAGCGTCCGGTCTCATTCGGCGCTGTCGGAAGAAAGCATGTCTGAATCCGGAACCGCTGCCGCAACGCTGAAGGGGCCGGTGATCGAGCGCATTCCCCACGGCGACGACCGCGTGCGTTTCGTCTGCAACGACTGCGGCTTCATCAACTACATCAACCCACGCATCGTCACGGCCGCCGTGCCGGTGTGGGACGGCAAGTTCCTGCTGGCGCGCCGGGCCATCAATCCGCGCAAAGGGTTCTGGACGGTCCCGGCCGGATTCCTGGAGGTGGGCGAAACAATTGCTGCAGGTGCGGTGCGCGAAACCTGGGAAGAGGTGCGCGCGCACATCAAAACAAACGCGTTGCTCGGCATCTATAACATCGCCGCCATCGGGCAGGTGTACATGGTCTACCGCGCCGAGATGTTATCGGGCGAGTTCGGCGTCGGACCGGAAAGTATTGAATCAAAGCTCTTCACGTGGGATGACATCCCCTGGGCCGACCTTGCTTTTCCGTCCGTGCGCTGGGCGCTGCAGGACTACCGCAAAGTAGAAGGCCAGGACACGTTCGCGCCTTTCGCCGAGCCTGCATCGTTCCACTGGGAACGCTAAAGAAAAAGTTCCACTGGGAACGCTAGAGCATCGCACCGAAAAGTGGACGCCGGTTTTCGGAAAATGCGATGCTCAAACAAAAACTTAGAGCGGCGTGCCCATCCCGAGTGAACGCACGACGTTCTAAAAAAAGAAAAAGGATTCCGTTTTGCCCACCGTCACCGCCATCCGCCACGTCGCCTTCGAGGACTTAGGCACGCTCGAAGATATTTTTGCCGCGCGCGGCTGGACCTGGCGCTATGTCGAGGCCGGCACTGTTGATTGGGCGGGGCTGAACCCGCTGGCCGATGACCTGGTGGTGGTGCTGGGCGGCCCCGTGGCCGTCTACGACGGCGCCGACTATCCGTTCATCGCGCGCGAGCTTGATTTCCTGCGCGAGCGCCTGGCCAAGAAGCGCCCGACGCTGGGTTTGTGCCTGGGCGCGCAGATGATTGCCGCCGCCCTGGGGGCCCGCGTCTATCCCGGTCCGGTGAAGGAAATCGGCTGGAGTCCGCTGCAGATTGTCGGCCTGGGGCAAACATCGCCCGTCAAGCATCTCTCGGCCGAGAACAGCTTCATGTTTCATTGGCACGGCGACACCTTCGACCTTCCGGATGATGCCGTGCTGCTGGCCTCCACCGAGGGCTGCGCCCATCAGGCTTTCATCTGGAACGATGTTGTGCTGGCGTTTCAGTGCCACCCAGAAGTGCGGGCGCGCGATTTGGAAAAGTGGTTCATCGGCCATGCTGCCGAACTGAACGCGACACCCGGCGTGAATGCCAAGCTATTGCGCGCCGACACCCAGCGTTACGGCGCGGCCTTGGAAAAACAGGCGCGCCTGTGTTTCGAGGCGTGGCTGGATACGCTGAAGCTTTGAGTTTAAGGCTCGAGGCCCATCAGCCCGCGCGCGAAGCTGTGGGAGGTGAACGGGCGCAAGTCCTCGGCACTTTCGCCGACGCCGATGTAGTGAATGGGCAGGCCGAACTTCTCGGCCAGCGCCACCACTACGCCGCCCTTGGCCGTGCCGTCGAGTTTGGTCAAAACCAACCCCGTCACGCCGATCATCTGCTTGAAGGCGTCCACCTGAGCATGGGCGTTCTGGCCGATGGTGGAATCAAGCACCAGCAGCGTGGCATGGGGGGCGGTGTCGTCCACCTTCTTGATGACGCGGACCACCTTTTGCAGTTCGTTCATCAGATTTTCTTTGTTGTGCAGGCGGCCCGCCGTATCGATTAGCAGCACGTCGTCGCCGCGCTTTTTCGATTCCAGCAGAGCGTCGAAGGCGAGACTTGCCGCATCCGAGCCGGCGTCGCGCGCGATGACGGGCGAGCCGGTGCGGCTGCCCCAGACTTTCAACTGCTCCACCGCCGCCGCACGGAAGGTGTCGCCCGCGGCCAGGGTCGATTTCAGTTTCTGCTCTTTATAAAGCTGCGCCAGCTTGCCGATGGTGGTGGTTTTGCCCGCGCCGTTCACGCCCACCATGAGAATGACGAAGGGCTTCTTGGCCGGGTCCACCGACAGGGGCCGGGCCACGGGCTCCAGCACCTTGGCTATCTCGGCGGCGAAAAAAGCGCGCACCTCATCGCCGTCCACGTCCTTGCCGAAGCGTGTTTTGGCCAGGTCCTGCACTAAACGTGTGGCGGTGGCCGCGCCAAGATCCGCGCCGATCAGCAGCTCTTCCAGGTGCTGAAGGGTTTCTTCATCCAGTTTCTTTTTGGTGAATACATCGCCAATGCCGCCGACGATGCGTGCCGAAGTGCGCGCAAGGCCAGCTTTCAGGCGGGCGAACCAGCCTGTCTTGGGGGTATCCGTGGCGTCGGTCATGCGGCGATGCGCTCGCCGATCAGCGCTGTGCTGGTGGCGGCGACAAGCCGCACATCCACCAGGTCGCCGTGGGCCGCATCGCGTACCTCAACCGGCACATAATGTTCGCAGTGGCCGCTGCCGCCGTTTTCCATCAGCACGCGGGCGGTGGTGCCCACACGCGCGGCCATGTAGGCCGCCAGCGCGGCCTTGCCCTTCTCGCGCAGTTGCGCCGCGCGAGCTTTGATAACGGCGCCGTTCACCTGCGGCATTTTCGCCGCTGGCGTGCCCTGACGCACCGAGTAGGGGAACACGTGAAGGTGAGTGAGCCCGCAGTCGTCGATGAGGGCCAACGAATTGGCAAACATCTCATCGGTTTCGGTGGGGAATCCGGCGATGATATCGGCCCCGAACACGGCGTCGGGCCGCACACGGCGAATCTTCTCGCAGAAGGCAATCACATCGGCGCGGGCGTGTCGGCGCTTCATGCGCTTCAGGATCATGTCGTCGCCCGCCTGCACCGAAATGTGGATATGCGGCATCAGGCGCGGGTTGTCGGCGATCACGGCCAAGAGGTCGTCGTCCAGCTCCGCCGGGTCGATGGAGGACAGGCGCAGGCGGGGCAGTTCGGGCACGGCCGCCAGCAGGCGGCGCAGCATCTGGCCCAGTGTCGGCTGCCCGGGCAGGTCGGCGCCATAGCCGGTGATGTCCACGCCCGTGATCACCACCTCTTTGAAGCCGTGCGCCACAAGGCTGCGCACTTCTTCGGTGATGCGGCCCATGGGCACGCTGCGATTGTTGCCGCGCGCGAAGGGAATGATGCAGAATGTGCAGCGGTGGTCGCAGCCTTGTTGTACTTGCACGAAGGCGCGCGTGCGCCCGTCGAAGCCCTCGATCAGGTGTTCGGCGGTCTCACGCACGGCCATGATGTCGCTGACCAGAACAGGCACCGCGTTCTCGGGCAGGAAGCTCTCGCGCTTCATCTTGTGTTCGTTGCCGATCACGCGCGCCACTTCGGGCATGTCGGCGTACTTGCCAGGGTTCAGCTGCGCGCCGCAGCCCGTGGCGATGATCGTGGCCCTAGGGTTTTCACGTTTCAGTTTGCGGATAGCCTGCCGGCCCTGGCGCTCGGCTTCCTTCGTCACCGCACAGGTGTTGACGATGACCGTGTTGGTCAGGCCGGCGCTTTGGGCGTGGCCGCGCATCACCTCGGCCTCGTAGGCGTTCAGGCGGCAGCCGAAATTCACCACCTCAACGCTGGATTTGGTGATGATGTTCATGACGGCATCTGCCAGACGCCATCGAACACATAGGCCACCGGGCCGGTCATGATCACATGGCCGTCCTCGCGCCACTCAAGCTGCAAGTCGCCGCCGTCGAGCGTGATGTTCACGGCGCGCTCGGCCAGGCCCCGCCGCACGGCGGCGACAGCACTGGCGCAGGCGCCTGTGCCGCAGGCTTGAGTGATACCTGAGCCGCGCTCCCATACGCGCATGCGTAAATGCGTGCGCGACAGGACCTGGATCACTTCGATGTTGGCGCGTTCGGGAAACAGCGCATGGTGCTCAAGCTTGGGTCCTATGTTGGCTAGGTCTACCGCTTCGGCGTTGGGCACGAAAAACACCGCGTGCGGGTTACCCATGCTCACGCCGACGGGATCGCTCAACGGGCCTTCGCCGATGCCGAGGTGCAGCGTGTCGCGGTTCTCGGACAGCGGAATCTCGCGCCAGTCCAGCTTCGCCGGGCCCATGTCGATGGAGATGAGGCCGCTCTTGGCGCGGGTGGCAATCACCGGGCCGCCTAAAGTCTCGATAGTGAGTCTGGATTTGCCCAGCTCGTTCATCAGCAAATCGGCGACACAGCGCACGCCGTTGCCGCACTGCTCGGCCACGGTTCCGTCGGCGTTGCGGACACCCATGAAGGCGTCGCCGCCGTTGCGCGGGCGTTCGATGATCAGGATTTCGTCGCAGCCGACACCCCAGCGCCGGTCGGCCAGCGTCTTGGCCGTGGCCTGCGGCAAATTCAGCGCATGGTTGCGCGCATCCAGAACGACAAAATCGTTCCCGATTCCATGCATCTTCCGGAAGGGAAGCGCGCGCGGCTGGAGAGCGCGACTCGCGGGGCTGGCGGTGGTCATGGCGCGGGTTATAGGTGTGGGGGTCGGGCCTGTCCAGCAAGGGGCCCGCTAGCGCCGGGGCAGGGCGGGCGTGGTCTAGATTCGGGGCAATAATTCGTTATAAATATTTGATATATTTATATAAAATTAGATTGAAAGTGACACGGCCCGACGCCCCAGAACGCCCGTCCCATAAATAAAACCCGCTTGCCTTGACCCTGCGAGTCCCAGGGGGTACACCCACGCGCCTTCAGCCGGGCTTTCGGGCTTCGGCTAAGGCGTTGTGATTTCACAACTTTGAGTACTTTCCCGCTCCCGAGGGGGCCCGCCAGTCCGCGAGTATCGCGCACTGGCGTCATTTGTGCTTTGCGCGAAGCACGAAGGGCCCGCGACGGAACCGGCTTTTGGGTCAACGATGTTCGAGAGTCTTTCAGATCGATTGGGCGGAGTGCTGACGCGGCTGACGCGCCGCGGCGCTTTGACCGAATCCGACGTGCAGGCGGCCATGCGCGAAGTGCGCGTGGCGCTGCTGGAGGCCGACGTCGCCCTGCCGGTGGTGAAGGACTTCATCGAGAAAGTCTCGGCTGAAGCCGTCGGTGAAAAAGTCATCAAGTCGGTCACGCCCGGCCAGATGGTCGTGAAGATCGTTCACGATCACCTCGTGCAAATGCTGGGCGGCGAGGGGGCTCAGGGCGGCATCGATTTTGCCGCGCAGCCGCCGGTGCCGGTGCTGATGGTGGGCCTGCAAGGCTCGGGCAAAACCACGACAACGGCGAAAATCGCCAACCGCCTGCAAAGCAAAGACCGCAAGCGCGTGCTGATGGTCTCGCTGGATACCTACCGCCCCGCCGCCCAAGAGCAGCTCGCCATTCTGGGCCGTCAGGTCGAAGTGATCTCGCTGCCCATCGTCGAGGGCCAGAAGCCCTTGGATATCGCCAAGCGCGGTTTGAACGAAGCCAAGCTGGGCGGCTTTGACGTGGTGATGTTCGACACCGCCGGGCGCACCACGGTCGACGACGAGATGATGAGCGAAGTGCGCGCCTTGCGCGACCTCATCAAACCGCACGAAACGCTTCTGGTCACCGACGCCATGATCGGCCAGGACTCGGTGAATACGGCCAAAGCCTTCCACGAGGCCTTGGGCCTCACCGGCATTGTGCTGACCCGCGTTGATTCCGATGCGCGCGGCGGGGCTGCGCTGTCCATGCGCGCGGTCACCGGCCAGCCCATCAAGTACATCGGCCTCGGCGAAAAAGTCGATGCGCTGGATGTGTTCTCGCCCGCCCGTGTCGCGGGCCGCATCCTCGGCATGGGCGATATCGTCAACCTGGTGGAACGCGCCGCCGAAACCATCAAGCAGGAAGACGCCGAGAAGCTCGCCGCCCGCATGATGGAAGGCAAGTTCGACCTGGAAGATATGCTCTCGCAGATCCGTCAGGTGCAGAAGATGGGCGACCTGAAAGGCATCATGGGCATGATCCCCGGCTTGGGGAATGCGATGAAGCAGGCCGCCGCCGCCAAGATCGACGACAACATGGTTAAGCGCCAGGAAGCGATGATCCTGTCCATGACCAAGAAAGAACGCCGCAACCCCGACATCATCAAGGCTTCGCGCAAGCAGCGCATTGCTTCCGGGTCGGGCATGACGGTGGCCGACGTGAACAAGCTGCTCAAGCAGCACATGGACATGGCCACCATGATGAAGCGCCTGAAGAAGATGGGCGGCTTAGGGGCCTTGGGTTCGCTGATGGGCGGGGCCATGGGCAAGGGTTTGCCGGGCCTCATGCCGGGTGGCGGCATGCCCGGCGGAATGAAATTGCCGGGCGGTCCGCCGTTCGGCCGCCGTTAAGTGGTTAGAGCAAGTTTGGTTCAGGTTTTCGTTTTCAGTTCAAAGCAGAAGTTCAACAGGAGAAGTATATCGCATGGGCCTTAAAATCAGAATGTCGCGTGCCGGCACGACCAATCGTGCCTTCTACCGCATCGTCGTTGCCGACTCGCGCTCGCCGCGCGACGGCCGTTACATCGAACGCTTGGGCACCTACGACCCGCTCTTGCCGCGCGATCACAAAGACCGCGTCGTCTTGAAGCTGGAACGCATCAAGCATTGGATGGGCGTGGGCGCCCTGCCGTCCGAGCGCGTGCAGAAGTTCCTGGCCAAAGCCGGTGTGATGGAAGCGCCGAAGATCCGTCCGCAGACCAAGAAGGACAAGCCGAAGACCAAGGCGCAAGAACGCCTGAAGGCCGCGGCTGAAGCGGCGGCGAAGGCGGCTGAAGCCTCGGCGGAAGCTCCGGCGGCCGGCTAACCGGCAGCGCGGCAGCTTTAGGCCATGGCCAACAGCCCCGCGCGCATCTGTCTCGGCGTCATTGTCGGCGCCAAGGGCGTCAAAGGCGAAGTTCGCATCAAGAGCTTCACCGAAGACCCTGGCAATGTCGGGTCCTACGGCCCGGTTGAA
>JAEUKM010000383.1 GCA_016793085.1 Rhodospirillaceae bacterium | reverse complement strand
AAGACAGCTGTGTATGAGTTTCCCCGTTTTCCGCTGAATGGCGCGGTTTATTCCGCGGCGGCGCGGGCTTTGGCCGGTTCGAGTCGGCTGAAATAGGCCATGACCTCCCCAGAAGTGGTGACGTCGCAGTAGCGCCGTCCGCAATCCTGCAGGTTCGACTGGTGGGGGCCCAAGTCCACGTCGCCGCAGCAGTCCTCGGGCACAATCACCCGATAGCCGTAGGAGAACGCATCGACGATGGAGGCGCGCACGCACCCAGAGGTGTTGCAGCCCGTGACGATCACGGTGTCCACGCATTGCTTGGTCAAAAAGCTCATGAGCGGCGTGCCGAAGAAAATGCTGGGCGCGTTCTTCCAGAAATTGAAATCATACGCGGGGTCATAGACACGCTCGTCCATCACGGTGGTGGGGTCGCCGTAGAACCAGCCTTTATGCAGGCAGCCGATTTTCCAGTAGCCGATGTCCTTGGCCGAACCCCAGCCGACACGACAACTGGCCACGGGCACGTTTGCCGCGCGCGCGGCCTTCAAGAGTTTCGACGTCTGCTCGACGGCCTTGTGCACATAGGGGCTGCGGCCCAGTTCGAAAGCGGGATCGGTGAAGCCCTTCTGGAAGTCCACCACCACCACCGCCGGGCGCTGCCCGTAGCCCACGGTGCGCGCGCCGAAACTGGCCTCGGTGTATTTGTCGGTCATGACGTTCTTTGCCCTCTATGCGCGGCCTAACCCTGTCAGCATAGGCCAAAACCACCCCTCGCGAAAACCTGTGCTAAGCTGCGCGGATTACATTTCCTGTTACAGGCCCATGCGCGCGTTTCTCGGCACGTTGTACCGCCTCATTCCCCGGCCTATCACGCGTGCCCTGCTGTGGGCCGTCAACGCCAAGTTCAATTTCGGCGCGGTGGGCCTCTTCCTGACCGCCGATCATCGCCTGCTGGTACTGAAGCACGTCTACCGTCACACCTACCCATGGGGGCTGCCGGGCGGATACTTAAAGCGCGGCGAAACCGCCGAGGCGGGGATTTTGCGCGAGTTGGCGGAAGAGACGGGCTTCACGGCCACCATCGAGCGCGTGCTGAGTGTCGAGGACGTGGACGCCTACCAGCGCGAAGCGGTGTTCGTGGGCCGCATCGACCCCGCGCAAAGCCCGCGCCTCAACCACGAGATTTTCGAGATCGCTTTCGTGGAGCTGGATCAGTTGCCTACAGGCATGCTGCCGCGCCACGCGGCGTTGGCGAAGCGGCTGCAAACATCGGGACCGTTGAAAGATGGACCCCCGTTTTCACGGGGGTGACAGTTGGAAGACCGGGCCGCCGACGCGCCTCAATCGTCATTCCCACGAGCCCGTCGAAGCCCTGGCGAAGGTGGGCGAAAGCGGGAATCCATCGCGCAGCTAAATTCGGTCCGTGGACTGCTTAGCGCTTGGGCATTATGTCCGCGGCGGGGTTGTTGAGCGCAGCCAAACCATTCTGCGTGCCCGCGTAGTCGGCGTCGTTGCGGTTCTGGCTCAGCTTGAACTTGCCTTCAATGGTTTCAACCGTAATTTCAAGCCCCACGATGGCGCCGATCATTTTCTCGATGTAATCGGCGGGCGCGTCGGTGACGGCCCACTGATGCGCGAAATTCTTTTCGTGCGCATTGGTCAGCGCGGTCACCAGATCGTACAGCCAGCCAGCATCGTGCACGGCGCGCACTGTCCCGCGCACATGGGCGACGGCGTAGTTCCAGGTGGGCACCACGCGGCCGTCCTTCAGCTTGCTGGGGTACCACTGTGGCGTCACGTAGGCCTGCGGCCCGCTGAACACGGCCAAGGCTTGTGCGCCCTCGCCGATGTGCTTCCAGTGGGCGTTGGCCCGCGCGATGTGCCCGCGCAACACAGTGCGTCCGCCGTCCTCGGCGAGCAGCATGGGCAGGTGGCTCGCGCTGAAGCCCTCGGGCCCGTGCGTGGTCAGCATCGCCAATGGATACTGGCCGATGAAGGCATGCAGCGCCGGTGTGTCGGTGTTGCGGAAGTGGGAGGGATTATAAAGATAGGCCATGAGGCAGCGTCCTGAGGTGGAGCCGTCTCATGGCCTGTCTGAAGAGGGCGAGTCAATCGGCCACGCGATCGTGGCCTGTTACGTTTAGTTCAGTTTCGCAACCGTGACGCACACAACATGCGTGATTTGGCCCTTCTCGTCGCGGAAGGGGAAGTCGGCCGAGACATAATCGAAGTCCGACGTATAGGGCGGGTGCACCTTGCCCGAGGCCACCTGGATGTCCGAGGTGGTGGCGGCGTTCTGGGCCCGGCTATACCAGTCGATGTCGGCGATCTTCGGGTTGTCGCGCGTCACCTTGGCGCCGGCGAAATCTTCACCCACCAGGGCGGTGACCGCCGAGCCGACGAATTCCACATGCACGCCGTCGGCCCCGAGCCGCAGCACGGTTAGGTACGGCGCATGGTCGGCCACGTCCATCAGGTCATAGCCCGACCAGTCGGGCAGGCCGTCGCCTTCGCCCAGGTTCAGCCAGTATTGGGTGAAGCCGATGACGGGATGCGGCAACAGGGGATGGCTCGGCCGGTGCGGACCCCGGTCGCGGGCTAAGGTTTTGATATCCAGAGCAGTGATGTGCATTTTAAGTCCTTTCTCTCAACAAACCGCGAGAGCGGACCCCCAACGGCGACGGGGTCTTGAAGCCCCATTCACCTGCCGCGACGGGTATTTGATTTGAAGTCGAAACAAACCGCAAGAAGACTTTTGCGAAATATAACCATTTCAATTTATTGGGGTTTTTCCTTTAATTCCCTATTATTAAAATGGTCAATGTCTAGGGCCATGGGAGGAAACGGACGAATCCGCAAGATAACGTCCGGGTCTGGGGATCGCGTTCTTCAGGTCCGACAGTGATGGCACGCGACCGAATGGCCGGGGCCGGTGATTTCCACGGCGGGCACGTCCTTGATGCACTTGGGCGTGGCTTTGGGGCAGCGCGTGCGGAACACGCAGCCCGAGGGCGGGTTCATGGGCGAGGGCAGGTCGCCCGACAGCACGATCACCTGTTTGTCGCGCTCCTTGGCCGGGTCGGGGATCGGCACCGCCGAGATTAGCGCCTGGGTGTAAGGGTGCAGCGGCTTGGCGAACAGTGTTTCACGGTCGGCCAGTTCCATCATGTGGCCGAGGTACAGCACCATGACTCGTTGGCATAAATGGCGAACCACACTCAGATCATGGCTGATGAAAATCAGCGACAGTCCGTACGCGCGCTGCAATTTGCGCAAGAGGTTGATGACCTGCGCCTGGATCGACACATCGAGCGCACTTACGGGTTCGTCGCAGATGATGAGCTTGGGTTTCAGCACCATGGCGCGCGCAATGGCGATGCGTTGGCACTGTCCGCCTGAAAACTCATGCGGGTAGCGGCTGCGCATTTCAGGCAGCAATCCCACTGCCGACATCATTTCATCCACGCGCTTATCGGCTTCGTCGCGCGCGAGATCAGGCTCGGCGGCGTACAAGGGCTCGCGGATAATCTCGGCCACGGTCAGGCGCGGGTTTAAGCTCGCCAGCGGATCCTGAAACACCAACTGCAAATCGCGGCGCTTCTGGCGCATATGTTCCGGCGGCAGGCCGCACAGGTCCTCGCCCAGCCATAGCACGCGGCCATCGGTGGGCTTGATGAGTTGCAAGACCGCGCGGCCCAGGGTGGATTTGCCGCACCCGGACTCGCCCACGACGCCTAAGCACTCGCCCGCCCGTACCTCGAAACTCACCCCGTCCACGGCCTTCAAGGGCACGGTGCGGCGGTTGAACAGCCCGCCTGT
>JAEUKM010000368.1 GCA_016793085.1 Rhodospirillaceae bacterium | reverse complement strand
GCCGGAGAGAGACCCAAGCTGTACCGACATAAGTCAATAAACAAAACATAAGGTGCATACGACCATGTCCGCCGAGAAGGCCCAGAACGTTCAAGACGTGTTCTTGAACGCCATCCGCAAAAACAAGACGCCGGTCACCGTGTTCCTGGTCAACGGCGTGAAACTGCAAGGCATCGTTACGTGGTTTGACAACTTTTCGATGCTGTTGCGCCGTGACGGCCATACGCAATTGGTCTACAAGCACGCCATCTCCACCGTCATGCCCTCGGCGCCGGTGCCGCTGTTCGAGCCGGCCGATGGCGCTGGCGGCAAGGAACCGGCTAGCAAAGACGAGGCCAGTGCTTAAATAAGCCTAGGTGCTTAAATAGGCCCAGGTGCTTAAATAAGCCCAGACGGCAAACACGAAGAGGCTTCCAACGTCCCACGTTCTCCACGACACCGCCAAACCGGCCACCCGGACGCTGGTGATCTATCCCCATGTGAAGGCCCGCGCGGATGCGGCTGACCCGCGCACCCTGCGCGTGTCGGCCTCGCGCCTGGAGGAAGCGCGCGGACTGGCGGCGGCCATTGCGCTGCATGTCGTTCACGCCGAAGTCGTGAACCTGCAAAAACTGCGTCCGGCGACCTTGCTGGGGCAGGGCACGGTCGAGCGGCTGGCGGCCTTTGTTCAGGAAGAACACATCGACTTGGCCTACGTCGACGGGCACCTGTCGCCCGGCCAGCAGCGCAACCTGGAAAAGGCCTGGGCCTGCAAGGTCATCGACCGCACCGGCCTGATTCTGGAAATTTTCGGCGCGCGGGCCAAAACCCGCGAAGGCCAGTTGCAGGTGGAACTGGCCCACCTGACGTATCAGAAAAGCCGTCTGGTCCGCAGTTGGACCCACTTGGAGCGCCAGCGCGGCGGCTTCGGCTTCATGGGCGGCCCCGGCGAAACTCAGATTGAAATCGACCGCCGCCTGATCGGCGAGCGCATCGCGCGCCTCAAGAAAGAGCTGGAGGTGGTGGCCCGCACCCGCCAGCTTCACCGCCAGGCACGCAAACGCATCCCGTATCCCATCGTCGCCCTGGTGGGCTACACCAACGCCGGCAAGTCGACGCTGTTCAACACGCTCACCGCCGCCGACGTGGTGGCGATGGACCAGTTGTTCGCGACCCTTGACCCCACCATGCGGCAATTGAAGCTGCCCTCGGGCCGCACGGTGATTCTGTCCGATACGGTCGGCTTTGTCTCGGACCTGCCGCACGAACTGGTGGCGGCCTTCCGCGCCACGCTGGAAGAAGTGCTGGAAGCCGATGTGATCATCCATGTGCGCGACATCGCCCACGATGAAACCGAGGCGCAGAAGAAGGACGTGGAGGACGTGCTGGGCCAGCTTGGCATCGACACCGACACACCGAACGACGCCAAGCCCATCGTCGAGGCCCTGAACAAGGTCGATCTTCTGCCCGACGAGGACTACCAGCGCATCATGGGCATGGCGGGCCGCGCCGACGACCTGGTGGCGCTGTCGGCGGTGACGGGCGAGGGGGTTCCGCGCCTTCTCAGCGTCATCGACGCGCATTTGGCCAAGGCGCGCGCAGCCATCGAGCTTGCCATTCCGCTGTCCGACGGCGCAACGTTGGCCATGATCTACCGGCGCGGCGAAGTGCTGCACCGGAAAGATACCGACGACGAGGCCATCGTCACGGCCTTGCTGGATGCCGCCGACGTGGCGCGGCTGGAGCAGGCGGGCACTGTGCGAATTAACCCGCGCCTGACGCCCACGCTTGCGGCCGAATAATGCCGGCCGTCGATCCTGCCTTGGTCATCGGCGCGCTGCGCGAGGTGGCCGACACCGTCATCCTGCCGCGTTACAACAAGCTGGATAAAGAGCACGTCCGCAGCAAAACCAGCGCCAATGATCTGGTCACGATTGCCGACGAGGAAGGCGAGCAGCGGTTGGCGGTGACGCTGCCCAAGCTGCTGCCGGGCTCGGTCCTCATCGGCGAGGAAAGTGTGGCCAAGAACGCGAGCCTGCTGGGCCACATTTCTAACGAGGACTGGGTGTGGATCGTCGACCCGGTCGACGGCACGCTGAACTTCGTCAACGGCTCGGATGTGTTCTGCACCATGGTGGCCCTGACGCACAAAGGTGAAACCGTGATGGGTTTCATCCACCACCCCTTAAGCGGCAAGACGATTTGGTCAGCGCGCGGCGAGGGGGCTTATGTGTCCGATGCGTCGGGCGCGGTGACGCCGGTGAAAACGCCTGCCCTCGAGCGTAACGACCTCGCGGGCCTTACGGCGGCGCTGTACGACAAGGAACTGGCGCCCATCAAAGGTAAGTTCGGGCGCATCGCGCGCTCGGGCTGCGCCGGCCACGACTACTGGGCCGCCGCCGAGGGACGTCTGCACATCGTCTCGTTCCGCAAGCTTCAGCCGTGGGATCATGCGCCAGGCCTGCTGATCCACGCCGAGGCGGGCGGTTATGCGCGTATGTTGGACGGCGAGGCCTACAGCCCCGGCCGTCCGACGGGGCTGACGGGCGTTCTCGCAGCACCCAGCCAGGACATTTGGGCCAACGTGGTGGCCGTGCGGCAGATGCTGGTGGGCTAGGCCCGCCTCACTCCTTGCCGTCGTCCGTGTCCACACCACTGGCCCCGGCGCCAAAGGCCGGAACCCCGGTGCGGGGGTCGACCTTCAGCTTGGCGATCAAACGCGGCGGCGGATCGCGCAAGTTTCGGATGCGCCAGTCATACTGGGTAAAGCCCGGCGTGGGCGACTGGCGCACGAAATTGGCGTTGTGCTCCAGCACTTCGGCGTCCGTCACCACCCGGATCAGCCCGCTCATTTTCAAGCCCACTTCCTCGAAGCGGTCGGCATAGAGCAGGGCCTGGCCTGAGCCCGCCAGAATCATCTTGGCGTCCTCCGTTGTGCGAAGCCGGAACATGGCCCCCTGGCGGCTGATGAAATTGAAGCTTTGCTTGTTTCCGGCGAACTGGCCTTCTTTTTCGTAGCGCACCTGGAAGCGGCCGTTGCCGATGGAATTGATTTCCTTGAAGGCGGAATCGCCCTTCAGGAATTTCAGGTACTGCTGGATCTGGCGGTCGACGTCTTCCTTGCTGATCTGGCCCCGGGCGATTTTGCCGAACAGGGGGGCGTAGGTGATGACGCCGATGTAGGTGACGCCGTACAGGCCCGTGGAGGTGAACCGGATTTCCGTCTCGAACTGCTCGGGCAGCCAGCAACTGGCCAGAAGGGCCAGGGACGTGACCGCGCTGGCCAGCCAAATACTGATTCGTTTCAATCGGTTCGGGGGCACAAGTTCACACAAAACATTAAGCGCTGAAACATCAAGCTTTACCGGCCTTCACGCTTGGCCTGCACCCACAGGGCTTCCATCTCATCCAGGCTGGCCTGGGCCGGGGTTTTGCCCGCGGCAGCCAGCAGTTCCTCGATGCGGCGGAAGCGGCGCTCGAACTTCAGGTTCGTCCGCCGCAGGGCCATGCCGGGGTCGATATTGACCTTGCGGGCCAGATTGACGCAAGCGAACAACAGATCGCCGATCTCGTCTTCCAGCTTGTCAGGCCCCGCCTGGGCGGCAAACGCCTCTTTGATTTCGCCGACTTCCTCGTCGATCTTATCGAGCACCTGGCGGGCCTCGGGCCAGTCGAACCCCACGCGGCCCGCGCGTTTTTGCAGCTTTTCGGCGTGTTTCAGCTCGGGCAGGCTGGCCGGAATGTCATCGAGCGCGCTGGGCGCGGTTTGGCTGCCTCCGGCGCCTTTTTTGGCGGCGCGTTCGCGGGCCTTGTGGTCTTCCCATTTCGACATGTGCTCGTCGGGGTTGCGTAAAGATTCGTCGCCGAACACATGGGGGTGGCGGCTGATCATCTTCTCGCAGATGGCCCGCACCACGTCCTCGAACTTGAAGTGCCCGGCCTCCTCGGCCATGCGGGCGTGGTAGACCGACTGGAACAAGAGATCGCCCAGTTCTTCCTTCAGGCCAGCCATGTCCTTGCGGGCGATGGCGTCGGCCACCTCGTAGGCTTCCTCGATGGTGTAGGGGGCGATGGTGTCGAAGGTTTGCACCACGTCCCAGGGGCAGCCGCCCTCGGGCTGGCGCAGGCGGCGCATGACCTCGATCAGGTCGGCGATATCGCCCTCGCGGCCGTCGGGAAGCCTGGTGTTGTCGTTGGAGGTGTCGGGCATGGAGGTGAAAACCAACCGGGGTGACAAAGCGAAGGCAATCTAGGCCGGATCAACCGCCAAAGAAACGTGTGTTCAGCGGCGCTGAAAGACGGGGGAGAGTGCCGGGAGGAGCCAGCGGAAAAGGCCTCTAAACTGCCATTTCCACACACGCATTTGTCGCATAATGTATATTATGTGTTTCAGCCGTGGCGGTGTGCATATCCGCCAGAATTATCGGGTCCGGCGATAAACAAACCGCTCTTCCCGCGTCTGGCTGTTTGACCCCGAGATCAGCACCGTGGTGGTCATCTGGTCGTTGCTTGTACGGCGCATGGTAACGCCGTCAAAAAACCAGGCATCTTTTTCAACAGCAACCAGTGGGAAGGTTTGAACCTTCGCTTTTTCCTCCCAGCCGGTCAGATCGGGGTTGAAATGTTTGACGCGCATTTCCAGGGAGCCGTTGACTTCAGCAAAGGTGAACAGTTCGTAGAAGACCACCTTGCCGTCCTTTACGAGCCTGAAGTGCCCGACCATCTGGCCGCCGGCGGGCGCTGAAAATGTATCCAGAACCTGCCCGCCCAAACCTTCTCCCTGCCATTCTCCCGCAAGCCAGGAGAGACCGGCCAGCGAGGCCTGCGGCCCCGGAACGCCTGCAACAGCGGACCGCGTTTCGCCGGACCGGGCCGGAAAGGCCAGGATTAAAAATAAGACTGAGCAAACGATAGACGCCAATAGTTTGTCGCGCATTTCCGCCCCCACGTGTGAATGAATTTAGCGCACGGTAAGGCGGTCGAACAGTGCGGAACTGGGTGCGCCCTTCGCTCACGACCTTCTCTCAAGCCCCTACTTCGCTCACGCCTTCCTCAGCACCTAAAATGTGTTTTGTTAGGCCGTTTTTTGCTCCAGGCCAAACTTGGCGGCGTAGTCCGTTGGCTTTGCTGGCTTGTGGCAGCCACACAGCCAGCGACCGATATCTTCCACCGACCGCATCCGCGCCATGCCCAATAGCCCACTGATAAGACCGGTTTGTTCCAAGTCTGTTTGTAAGGTGCTTATGAATTGATCGGCTTTCACCACACGCGACGTGTCGAACTCATTCTCGTCGGGACGAATGACCTTCGCTTTTGGCGAGATCATTACGTATGGCTTAATGACTGGCTCCGGCCATTCAGCCGATGCCAGCAGCCGGGTCAGCACTGTTACGTGGCGCTCATTTTGCTCCAATGGCGATGGCAAGCCTTCGTATCGGCGCTTGAAGTCGTTCCAACGCAAGAACTCACCGTCCTTGGTGATTTTCACGCCGTGCGAAAACGACTTTGTTTCAAGGACGTAAAACTTATTGGTCCGGTGGATGACCAAGTGATCGATTTGCGCCGTGCGGCCATCGTGCAACACAATTCGCAGGTCATGGATAACCGCCGTAACTTTGCTCGCAGCCAAGGCGAAATCCAGATGATAAGCAGCCTCGTTCTCGGCGTGTTGCCCCGCCTTGATGATTCGAATTTCCTGCTCGATCAGTTTGTGTTTGGCCTGAGGGGCCGTGGCCAGTAAGGCGTTCAACGCCGCCAATGCGTCGTCCTTGGGGTCGGCTTTCTTGAGAATCATCGCGGAATTCTATATTTGTGCGCAATCAACTAAAAATAGAGTATTTTTAATAATCGTGAATAAGTAAAGTTAGGTGTAAGGGATGGTTTGAGAGAACGATGGAAAATCGTACATACTTTCCGGTGATTGAGCAGCGCGCGGCCCCTTCCCGGCCTGCCTTAGACGGGCCATTTTGCCGAACCTGATTACTAACAGCCATGGTAATTTCAAGTACCTTGAGCAGGCGAACGGACACTTAGGGGATGCCGAGTATGCGTAAATTCCTATCCGACCTGACCGCTGTGCTACTTCAACTTAAGCATAATGGTACGCAGACCGTTCTTATTGATCATCTTCTTCCCGCTATCTCAAGTGCTCTGCATAATACAGGAACTCCTGAAGACGCCGCCGAACTGGAGCGCCTAAAGGCAAACTTAGCCGAATGGAAAGACAGTCGGCTAGAAATGTTCAGGTCAGTTATACAGGTAGGCCAAGCAGCAATTAAGTCGTTACTGCTTATCAACGGCGGCGCAACAATTGCGTATCTTGCATTTCTCGGACAGCTCGCTGGTAAATCAACTGTATTACTCGCTTACTATGCAAGCCCAATAATTTGGTTCGTGGCCGGAGTGTCCCTAGCAGGGCTGCTTGCGGTACTCACTTATCTAAGTCAGGCTTGTTACGCTCGCGATTCTGGAACTCCAGAAACTAAGAAGTGGGAAACCCGAGGGGCTTTTGTCCATGTGTTGTGCTTGATTGCTGGAGTTGTCTCGCTCGTGGCATTTGTCGGCGGAGGGCTTGCCGCGTACTCACTCATTATTCTTCGCTGATCAATGTTTGACCAAACGCACTTTTGAGGCAGCTCCATGGCGGGCATGGCATCATTCGGTCTACCAATTCCAACGGAATGTGCATCAGGGCTGGGCCACGTAATGAGTGCTTGGGCTAGCTTTGAATTCGAACTGCATCGAGCTACTTGCCACATCACTAAAGTGGGTCTCAAACCAGGGCGGCAGCTATTTCCAAGGATATCAGACTTCAGAAAGCACTTCGATTTGCTTAGGACGCTCGCACGTCTAAATCAAATTGAGCTTCCTGAAGAGTTTGAACTACTTAAGTCGGACAGAACATACCAGTTGGAACTAAGGCGAAATTGGTTAGCGCACGCAGTATGGTCGCCGCCAAACGACGATAGACAATCGTGGGGGATACGAATTGCATCGGGAGATATCACGCAATTGGCTAGTTTAAAGGACGAGAAGATTGATTGGACTGGGGTTCGGCCAGCAAAAGAAGAGCCAAAAATCATCGCCGTGACACCTTCAGATTTAGTCAGTATTGCAACCTCAATTCATGAAATTGTACGTATTGCAAAAGACATGGCTGACAAGCTTGAACCGTCCAGGAAGACAACTATTCTGGCCGACCGACCCGCATAAGCCATTCCACCACTTTGTGACGCACCGACTTTGATAAACATTTCCGCGCTTACTTTCACCTCTCCTCCGGCAACTCCACTTTGAACTGCATCGAGGGCCGGGTTTGGATGGCGTCGAACCACTTGCTTAAATGCGGCCGGTTGGCGCGCCAGTCGAAATCGGCGTCGCCGGGCTCCAGGGCGTATTCGCGGATCGGGTTGCGTAAGCCCAGGTAGCTCAAGCCGCCGGCCATGCAGATGTGCCCGATGTGAAACGGCGCACTCGCAAACTGCGGCGCTTCCAGTTCCATGCGGTCCAGCGCGTTGATCATCTTGCGCCGTTCGCGCTGCATGTAATCGAGATTCCACACGGCCTTGTCGCGCCAGCCTTCAACCCGCAGCAAGGTCGTGGCGTCGAACAGGCCGTCGCCCAGCATCATCTGGCGCAGCGCGGGCCAACGCGCCTCGTCGGTTGGATAAACCGACACGCCCGTGACCGACAGCGAATTGAAGTATTCGCAGATGACCAAGCCGCCGAACAACGGCTCGCCGTTGTCGAGTTCCAGCACCGGCACCTTGCCGAACGGATTGAAACTCCAGATGGTCGTGTTCGGGTCGAACGGCCGCGTGCGCTCGAAGGTCAGCCGCTCCACAATCCCGGCCTCGTAGGCCACCACCAGAACCTTGTGAATGTACCCGGTGTTGGGGGTGAAAATGAGTTTCATGCGTGAACCCTCCAGGCCGCCACACTGAAACGCATGGCAAAGACCAGGCCTCAGTATATATGATAGGGCATGGCCCAAACCACGTCCGTTCTGAACCTCTGGACCCGGCTTTCCGCCCTGCCCTGCGGCAAATGGCTGTTCAGCAAACTTGTCTGCTTCAAGGCGCCCTACTTCGCCAGCATCAGCCCGCGCATGGACGAATTGAAGCCCGGCTCATGCGTCGTCAGCCTGAAAAAGCGGCGCCGTGTGCACAACCATATCGGCACGGTTCACGCCATCGCCATCTGCAATCTGGCCGAGTTTGCCGCCGGCACCATGACCGAGGCGACGGTGCCGCCCACGCACCGCTGGATTCCCAAGGGCATGACGGTCGAGTATTTGAAAAAAGCGCCGACCGACCTGCGCGGCGTGGCCAGCATCGACATGGCAGCGTTTGAAGCCTCGGTTGCGGCCGGAGCCGGTTTCGATCTGCCCGTTATGGTTTCGGTGACCGATACCGGCGGCAATGAGGTCTTCAAAGCCGTCATTACAATGTGGATCACGCCCCGGAAGGCCTGAGCGGTACAACGGCCGCCTCATGCGGCGTCGACGCCACTTCAATGGTCATACCGTCGAAGGCGGCCGTAACACCCACCGGGCACTTGGAGTTGACATCGTCGTAGTCCAGGTTCGGGCCCATGTGCGTCAGCACGGCGCGCTTGGGTTTCAGTTCCGCGATCCACGCCAGCGTTTTCTCCAGATGAGTATGCGTGGGGTGCGGTATGTCGGTGAACGCATCCACAATCCACAACC
>JAEUKM010000360.1 GCA_016793085.1 Rhodospirillaceae bacterium | reverse complement strand
TCAAGACGTACACGCACGTGCCTAAAGCACACCGCCGTTAAGCAACGACGTAAGCGTCCTTTCGTTGGTTGGACTCTGGGTTCTTGAGACTCTGGGTTGTCTGATTGATCAAAGGAGGCCGTGCATGCCTTTCCCGAGATTAAAGCATTCCCTTCGGGGCTTTTGCCGCCTGACCGCGGCCGGGGCCCGTTCCCAGGTCCTGGTTGGCTCAGAAGCGGCCGCTGGCGGCCGGTTCGTGTCTTAAGAGACTGCTAAAGGAACCTCCACCCAACGACTGTCGTTAAGCCCACCTTAAAAGAGTAAGAGCAAGAAGTGGGCACCTAGAAACAACAGACCGCGGCTTAGAAAGACCGCGGCGGAGAGAGGCGGAACAAGGAAGAGATGGACACACACCGATCGCTGCCCAGCAGCACCGTGAACCAAGGCTTGCCCACCCCGGAGTACATTTTCCGGTCCATTGATGAAGTCGCCAAGCGCCTCAAGCCCGAGGCGCCGGTTCAGTGCGTGTTCCCCCAGTCCGTCCGCTCCCAGGCCGAGAAGTTCATCAGCCTGTTCCCCGGCAAAGTCCTGTACGCCGTGAAGTGCAATCCCGGCCCCGACATGCTGCGCCATATGTATGCCGCGGGCATCCGTCATTTCGACGTGGCCTCGCTGGAAGAAGCGCGCCTGGTGAAGGGCCTGTTCAAAGACGCCAAGCTCCATTTCATGCACCCGGTGAAGTCGCGCGAATCGATCCGTCGCGCCTACCGCATGGGCATCCGCGACTTCTCGCTCGATTCCGCTGCCGAGCTGATGAAGCTGATGGAAGAAACCAAGTCGGCCCGCGACCTGCGCCTGTTCATCCGCGTGGCCGTGGCCGGCAATGCCGCCGCCTACGACCTGTCCGGCAAGTTCGGCGCTGCCCCCTCGACGGCGGCCGATCTGCTCCGTCACGCCCGCAAAGTGGCCGCCAAGGTGGGCCTGTGCTTCCACGTGGGCTCGCAGTGCATGGAACCTGCCGCCTACGCCGGCGCCATCGGCCGGGCCTGGGACATCGTAACCAAAGCCAAGGTGAAGCTGGACATTCTGGATGTGGGGGGCGGTTTCCCGGCCACCTACCCGGGCATGACCCCGCCGCCGCTGGAACAGTTCGTCGACGCCATCAAGACCGCCGCCCAGCCCTTCGTCGAGCAGGGTGTGGAACTGTGGTGTGAACCCGGCCGCGCCATGGTCGCCGCCGCCGGCGCCATGCTGGTGCGCGTCACCTTACGCAAGGGCCGCCGCCTGTACCTGAACGACGGCACTTACGGCAGCCTGTTCGACGCCGGCGCCTTGGGCTGGCGTTTCCCGGTGCGTCTGGTGCGCCCCCTGAAGGGCGGCCGCGGCAATACGCACAAGGACGCGGGCGGCAAGGCCCCGTCCGAGAAGCTGGTGCCGTTCATGTTCTATGGCCCCACCTGCGACAACCTGGACAAGATGAAGGGGCCCTTCCTCTTGCCCGAAGACACCCAGGAAGGCGATTGGATCGAGATCGGCATGCTGGGGGCCTACGGCTCTACCATGCAGACGCGTTTCAACGGCTTCCACTCGGAAAGCGTGGCGACGGTGTGGCCCGAAGCCGTGCCGTTTGCCTTCGAGCGTCCGCGCAAGAAGGCCACCGTGCTGCCCACGGCCCCCGAGGCCGTGGTTCAGGCTGTCTCGGCGTTGCGCCGGGCCGGTAAGGCCAAGGCCGCGCCTACACAGCCGCAAATGGCCATGGCCACGCCCGAGCCGGAGCCTGCGTCACCCAATCTTAACGCCGCGGGGGATGGCTCCACGCCGCCGCTCTCGGCTAAATAGCCTTCATACGCCGTGAATCTGTTGACGTGAGCGCCCGGTGGCCCCGGGCCCTCACTGATCTGCCTTGACTCCGGGCCACACCCGGCATTTCTACCCCGTAAATCACGCACCCGACGCCATCACGAAAGGACCGACACCCCTATGGCCACGAAGAAGAACAAAAAGACGAACAAGAAAGCCCAGTTGCTGTCCACCCCGGTCGAGCACATCGATTTCACCAAGTTCGATGCGCGCCCGATCATCAACGCCATGGGCAAGATGTCGTTCACCTCGCGCGATACCGCCAAGGCCGCCGAAATCTACAACCAGATGCTGGCCGATCCGAAATGCTCCATCGTGCTGACCCTGGCCGGGTCCACCTCGGCCGGCGGCTGCATGCAGGTCTACGCCGACATGGTGAAGTACGGCATGGTCGACGCCATTGTCTC
>JAEUKM010000355.1 GCA_016793085.1 Rhodospirillaceae bacterium | reverse complement strand
GGAATTGGCCAAGGGCAACGTGAAGCTTTTGTTGAAAACCGAGATGACCGATCTGGTGACCGATGGCGCGCGCGGCGTGCAGGGCATCAAGGTGAAAACCGCCGATGGCAAGGCTGAGGAAATCTTGGGCCGTAACGTGGTGCTGGCCTGCGGCGGCTATGCCTACAACGAGGCCATGTGGCGCGAAATTCACAACCGCCCACGGCGTGTTCACACCAATCCATACTCCATGGGCACGGGCATTCAGGTCGCGCGTAAGTATGGCGCGCAGTTGGAGGGGGCCGAGGAGATCATCACCACTTTCGGCGGCACCGTGTGCCTGGACGATCCGAACAAATACTGGGTGCACACCCGCAGCCAGCCCAGCATGCGCGACCCGTGGGAGATTTTCGTCAACCTGAAGGGCGAGCGCTTCATGGCCGAGGACGATGCCAGCCCCGACCGCCGCGAGCGCGCGCTGATGCTGCAGGACGACTGGACGTGCTGGTGCATCTACGACCAGGCCATCGTCGATAAATCGCCCACACCGTACTTCCTGTGGGATGCGGCCAAGGTGGCGCGGGCGTTCGCCGCCAACAACCCGAACTACTGCAAGGCCGATACGCTGGAGGCGTTGGCGAAAGTCACCCTGCTGCCGGTGAAGACCTTGAAAGAGACCGTGAAGCGCTACAACGACGGGCAGGCCGTGGGCTCGGATGCCTTCGGACGCAAGTTCATGCCGGCGCCCATCGGCACCGGGCCGTTCTATGCGGTGAAACTTTACTCGTTATCGGTGGTCAGCTTCGCGGGCGTCACGGTGGACACCAGCTTGCGCGTGCTGGATGCGGCCAAAAAACCCATTCCCAACTTGTATGCTGTCGGCGAAATGCTGGGCATGGGCATTTTCGGCAATGCGTATCTCGGCGGTTCGTCGGTGTCGGGCGCCATCACGCTCGGCCGCCTGCTCGGCCACAAGATCCTCAACTGGTCCGTAACCGGCGCCCTGGCGGCAGAGTAAGCGCATCCGTCATGGGGATCGTGTACGCCGCCAAAAGCGCTGCCCTGCAGGAGTGGGGCTCGGACGTAGGTATCAGCAAGCACATCTACAAGGTGGGCCTGACCGATGACGCCGCCGAAATGGCCAAAACGCTGAACGACACGGCGGTGCTGGGCCAGACCGACTGGAAGATCATTGCCAAGCGCGACGTTCCCGAAATCACCGACGAAGATGACATGCTGGCGCGCCTGGCCCTGCGCCTCAAGCTGGTGGACCCGACCTACTACCCGAAACTGAAGGGCGCGCGCAGTGTCTTCCGGCTGAATCCGCACGATGTGGAAAGCCACATGGTGTTTAAGCAGACCATGGCGGGCGAGCAGCCCAAGGTGAAGAAGGCCACACCCGCCGAGGTGGGCAACTACCTGATCGAGAACGCGCTTAAGTAAACCGCGTCTTATCGCGCTTCATCCGGCGCCCGGCCCACACGGTGAAGCGCCGGGCCAGCCGCCGCGCCGGCGGAAAGTCGATGGCGAGCACCGCCAGGCCCAGTGGGATCATCCAGAACCCCAGAATAGGCAGGAAGCCCAGGAACCCCAGCAGCACCAAAAACAGGCCGATGGGTACGCGTAGCCAGGGGCTCGCGGGCAGTCGCGCGTGCAGCCATTTCCGGAAAGCCGAGATTTGTGTCACAGCGCCATGCTTCGATAATGCGGGTTCACATTATCATCTGGACCCTAAAACCCGGCGGAATTTAGGCGTGGGCGGCCTGTAGCTGCGATTTGCGCACCTGCACCACCTTGTCGGCGTCACGCCCGATCAGTTCCTGGTAATGGCTGAACCGGGACTCGTAGGTGCCGACGCCTTGCGAGATGGACCGGATTTCCGTGATCAGGTTGGTCATCTCGGATTCGGGCATGTGCACCCGGATCATGTCCCAGCCGGCCCAGCCTTCGCGGGTGTCGAAGCCCATGATCTGCGCCCGGCGTTGCGTCAGGGCGCGCTGGACCTTCGAGGTGAACTCGGTGGGCACGCTGACCGCCACTT
>JAEUKM010000330.1 GCA_016793085.1 Rhodospirillaceae bacterium | reverse complement strand
ACGCCCGCCTGATAGAATTCCTCGCAGATGGCCGCCGTGATGCCGAAGCCGTGGGCCGCGTTCTCGCCGCAGGCCACCACAAAATCGAGGTTGAGGGTCCGGCGCAAGACCGGGATGTGGGTGGTGATGGCCTCGCGCCCCGACCGCCCCATGACGTCGCCGCAGTAAAGGAGTTTCATGGGCCTTGTTTAGACGCTTTAGGCAAAGCGCAGCAAGCGCCGGTCGGTGATCATGCCGTCCAGTTTCTGGTCCGAGGCTTCCACCGGCACGCTCGGCACTTCCTGCTCGTCGAAGGCAAAGCCCCAGGCCTCGATGCGCCGCACGGCGCGCAAGGCATGGAGCGTGCGGTCGTAGTAGGCCGCGCCATAGCCCAGCCGGTTGCCCTTCAGGTCGAAGGCCAAGAGCGGCACCAGGATGATGTCAGGCTCGACCACCGGCGCGGACGGCCCCGGATGGGATGTGCCGAAGGGCCCCGCCTCCAGCGCCGTGCCCGGCGTCCACTGCCGGAACACCAGCCGGTCGCCCCGCGCGCCCGCCACCGGCAGGGCGATGCCCCAGCCTTCCTTGTGCAGATCGTACAACGCCGGGCGGCAGTCGATCTCGGAGCCCAAAGGCCAATAGCCAGCTATGATAACATGGGGGGCGCGGCGCTTGATGCCGGCCACTTTCGCCGCCAGGGCCGTCGCGGCTTCCGCTCCCCGCGCCTTGAAGACCTCGTTGCGCGCGGCAAGCGCGCTGCGCCGCAGCTCGATCTTCGCTGCCTGGATCGCCGCCAATGACATCATGATGAATGCTCAGAACGTGACGCGAGCAAAGGAAACAGAAACCCCGAAGATGAAGTGGAGCCGCCAAAGCCGTCGGTTACCTGGACCGTCCAATGGGCCAGTGTGATAGGTGGGCGCCATGTAACGAGACCGAAATCCCGTCAGGGACAGCTCCCTATAAGTAGACTATCGCCCCTGGGGTTCACTGAACCTAACGCACCCAGCAGCTCCAGCCTCAATCTAGGTGCGTTCGAGGGCTGCGGCAATGTCCTCAATCCGCTTGGCCAGACCCGTTAACACAGCAGATGTGCCGCTATCGATCTTTTCCTGCGCCGCGCGGCTATCGGCGGTGAGGCTCTCGATCTTGGCGTTGGCGTCGGTCAGTTCGTCGGCGATGGTCAGCGCCACCATCACCATCATCAGCGGTTCGTTGATGGACCCGGCCTGTGAAATAAGCTGTTCGGCCTGCTGGTCGAGGTAGCGCCCCAGGCGGGCCAGATGCGCCTCCTGCCCGTCGTCGCAGGCGATCTGGTACTGGCGGCCCCGGATGCTGATGGAGACCTGGCCCATGCCTACTCCTTCAGTGCGGTGTTCAACCGCCCGATGACCTGATCGAGCCGGGCCGACACACGTCCCACGGCCTCGCGCAAGATGGCGTTCTCGCGCTTGCCGGTGCTGACGGCCTCCTCCAGCTTGGGCACGTCGGCCAAGCGGGGCAGCGCAGGCTTCACCTTGGCCGTGGCGCGCTCCAGCCGAAGGACCGCCAGGTCCAGCTTTTCAAGCGCCGCGGCCACGGGGCTGGCCGAATTGTTCTTTATTTCTTTCAACGGAATAGCGTCTGTTGCTCTTATTGTGATTGAGCATAGGGGCGAGTGTGGCGCAGAGTCAACTCAGCCGCGCGACAGCAGCCATTTGGACCTCAACGTCACCCTAGGCAAGGACAAGGCCTGCCTCTATATCTCCGCCCCGTCACTCCCCCACACACGCGCCAAGGGACCACGCCAGCCATGAAAATCTCGACCCGGGTTAAGAAAATCCTCGACGGCTACGAAAGCGACAACCCCGGCACCAAGACCAATCTCGCCCGCATCCTGATGCACGGCAAACTGGGCGGCACCGGCAAACTGGTGATCCTGCCCGTGGACCAGGGCTTCGAGCATGGGCCGGCCCGCTCTTTCGCTCCCAATCCGGCAGGCTACGAGCCGCACTACCACTGGCAGCTTGGCATCGACGCAGGGCTTTCCGCGTTTGCAGCACCGCTCGGCATGATCGAAGACGGCGCCAGCACCTTCGCCGGGGCCATCCCGACCATCCTGAAAGTGAATAGCGCCAATTCCCTCAGCGTCGAGAAAGACGCCCCCACCCAGGCCATCACCGGCAGCGTGAAAGACGCCCTGCGCCTGGGCTGCTCGGCTATCGGTTACACGATTTATCCCGGCTCCAACGCCGCCTACGACATGATGAACGACCTGCGCGAACTCACCGCCGAAGCCAAGGCCAACGGCCTGGCTGTTGTTGTGTGGTCGTACCCGCGCGGCAAGGGCGTCACCAAAGACGGCGAAACGGGCTTCGACATCGTGGCCTATGCCGCGCACATGGTGGCCCTGCTGGGCGCGCACATCATCAAGGTGAAGCTGCCCACCGATCACCTCGACCTGCCGGAAGCCAAGAAGGTTTACGAAGCCTCGAACATTCCGCGCTCGACGCTTACGGAACGCGTGCGCCACGTGGTGCAAAGCTGCTTCGGCGGCCGCCGGTTGGTGGTGTTCTCGGGCGGCGGCAAGAAGGGCGAGGACAGCCTGTTCGAGGAAGCCAAGGCCATCCGCGACGGCGGCGGCAATGGCTCGATCATCGGCCGCAACTCGTTCCAGCGCCCCTACGACGACGCCATGACCCTCTTGGGCAAGCTGGTGGACATCTACAAAGGCAAAGACGAGTAAGAATGACCAGTCGAATTTACCCGACAAGTGGGAACCGGTTGGCGTGGTAAATTCGACAAACCAAGAGTCTATCCGGTGCCGGTTATACATCCTCACACCGCCATTAATTCCTGACCTCAACGCATTCGCCCGCACGCTCGAGGACACTCTGGCGGCGGGCGATGTCGCTTGTGTGCAGTTGCGCCTGAAAGACGTGGACGACGCGACCATCCGGCAAGCCGCCAAGGCGCTCATGCCCGTCTGCCATGCCAAGGACGTGGCCTTCATCCTCAACGACCGGCCGGACCTCGCCAAGGAACTCGGCTGCGACGGTGTTCACGTAGGCCCAGAGGATGCTTCGTACGACGAGGCGCGCAGCATCGTCGGGCCCAACGCCATGGTGGGCGTGACCTGCCGCAACTCGCGCCATTTGGCCATGGAACTGGCCGAAGCCGGGGCCGATTACGTGGCCTTCGGGCCCTTCTTTGCCTCGGACACCAAAGACGTTTCGGACCGCGAGCCCGCAGAGTTGGAAACCCTCAGCATCTGGTCGGAAACCATCAATGTGCCGTGCGTGGCCATTGGCGGCATCACAGTCGAAAACTGCGAGCCTTTAGTGGCCGCCGGGGCCGACTTCCTGGCCGTCACCAGCGGCGTGTGGAACTACAAAGACGGCCCCGCTGCGGCGGTGAAGGCCTTCAACGCGATTTTCGACAAGACCGTGGGTTAAAAGGGCCCGGTTTGACGCTCCAGGTTGTTTCACGTAAAATACGTGAAACAAGGACACAAGCCATGAGCGTCAAACGTAACATCACAGTCGCCATCGAACCTGGACTTCTGAAGAAAGCCCGTGCCATAGCCGCCCGGCGCGGACACAGCCTCAGTTCGCTTTTGGCGGATGAACTGCATCGGCTCGTCGATGAGGATGCGAAATACGAAGCAAACCGCAGGCGCGCGCTGGCCCTCATGGCCGAAGGGCTACCCCTCGGCGGCAAGCCCTTCTCGCGCGAAGAACTTTATGACCGGCCCGTCCTGCTTCGTTGACACCAACGTCCTGGTCTATGCCCACGACACCCACGCGGGTGAGAAAAAAGCGCGGGCAGAAACTCTGTTGCAGGACTTATGGGCGACGAATTCCGGCCGGCTTTCCACCCAAGTTCTTCAAGAGCTATACGTCAGTATCACCCGCAAGCTGGCGGCCCCCGTCGGCCATGCAAAAGCACGCGAAATTCTGGATTCATTCGGATCATGGGTGCGCGTACCCACGACTGTCGGAACCGTTCTGCGCGCCTCGGACCTCGCGGAACTAGCCAAAATTTCCTTCTGGGATGCGCTGATCGTCGCCGCGGCCGAAGAGGCCGGTGCCAGTATCCTGTATAGTGAAGACTTGAACGACGGGCAGGTTCTCGCGGGCGTAAAGATCGTCAACCCCTTCAAAGCCGGAGCCCTCGCCTAGAACCGAAGGCCTAGAGCATCGTGCCGAAAAGTGGGAACCGGTTTTCGGCATTAACGATGCGACCAAACAATAACTTAGAGCAAGCAGCCCGATCCCGATTTAACGCTGCTTGCTCTAACCCGGCATGTCCCGAGGAACAATGGCGGTGGCCATGGGGGCCAGCGTCAGACCCGCCAGTTTCAGGTGCGCCCAGGCGAACGGGATGCCGATGATGGTGACGGCCAACCCGACTGCGGTGATGAGATGGCCGAGCGCCAGCCACCAGCCCGCCAGCACGAACCACAGAATGTTGCCGATGAAGCTTAAGGGGCCCGGGTCGGCGTCCACGGCTTTATTCCCGAAGGGCAACAGCGTGTACCCGGCGATGCGCAGGGCCGCCGGCGTCCAGGGTAACCCCACAATCGTAATCGCCATGATCAGGGCCGCAAGCAGCCAGCCCAGGGCCATCCAGAGCCCGCCGAAAATAATCCAGAGGATGTTCAAGATCAGCGACATGGCCATTCCTTCAAACCAAAAAAAGTGGGCCTAAAAAGTGAATCTGTTTCAGTGACTTAGAATCGGTTGTTCAGAAATTGATTCAAGAGCGTTTGGATGACGTCTTTGTTTTCTTGGACGGCTTGTCCTGCTTCAATTTGGACTGGTTCAATTTCAGGTTCGCCTTCACCAGCCTGGCGATCAGCCCGTAAGGAATGGGCTTATCGTAGGGGAACTTCAGGTTCCCTTTGGGCCCAGCGTACTTGGCTGCCTGCTTTTTCAGCTTGGGG
>JAEUKM010000308.1 GCA_016793085.1 Rhodospirillaceae bacterium | reverse complement strand
GGGGGCGTGCCCGCAGGCCATATCAGCGGGACCTTTCAGCGGCTTGCCCCAGGCCGGGCAGGCGCTTAAGCCCTGCCGCGATTCTCTGACCCCGAAAGCTGGCCGCCATGTTTGCCCGTATTCTGGCCTACCTCGATTCCATCAAGGCGCGTGACCCTGCCGCCCGCTCGCGGCTGGAAGTGGCGCTGTTGTATCCCGGTGTGCGGGTCATGGTGTTTCACCGTCTGGCCCACGCCCTGTGGCGCTCGGGCCTCTACTTCCTGGCGCGACTGCTGTCGGAACTGGGCAAAATCGTCAGCGGCATTGAAATCCACCCTGGCGCCGTCATCGGCCGCAACTTCTTCGTCGATCACGGCACGGCGGTGGTGATCGGCGAAACGGCCATCATCGGCGACAACGTGACGCTCTATCACGGCGTTACCTTGGGCGGCATCGGCGTGGGCGCCACCAAGGACGGCGAGCGCCGCCACCCCAAAATCTGCGACGGTGTGGTCATCGGCGCCGGCGCGCAAGTGCTGGGCCCGATCACGGTGCACAAGAACGCCCGCGTCGGCGCCAACGCCGTGGCGCTGAAAGATGTGCCCGAAGGCGTGACGGTGGTGGGCATTCCGGCCCAGGCTGTCGAGGCCAACGAGTCGGCCCGCCTGGAATCCTTCGCCCCCTACGGTGCCCCCAGCGACGATCTGCCCGACCCCACGGCCAAGGCCCTGTGCGCGCTGACGGCCGAGTTGAACGCACTCAAGCGCCGCCTGGACGGCATCGAGGCCGTCGAGCAGGCCGAAAAGCGCGAGCCGGTCTTGAAATCGGTGCCGGGGGCCAAGGGCGAATAGCGCGGCCTTATCTCGGTAAAATTTTTATCTTCCGTCTCTCGCCAAGACGCGCGGCGAGGCTATATAGCCACCCTCCTTTTGCCTTAGGCTGAAGGCCGCGAGGCTGCCGCACGGCGATCTTCGCCGTGCGCGTTATTTTGGGTGAACATCATGGAATTGCTGATCAAGGCCGCGATCTTTTTTGCCGCGGCCGTCATTGTCGTTCCGGTGTTCAAGCGACTGGGCCTGGGCTCGGTCCTGGGGTACCTCGCCGCCGGCGCGGCCATCGGGCCGACGGGGCTTGCCCTCATCAGTGACGTTGAATCCATCGCCCACGTGGCCGAGTTCGGCGTGGTGCTGCTGATGTTCGTGATTGGGCTGGAAGTGCAGCCGCAGCGTCTGTGGACGGCGCGCGGCCGCGTCTTCGGTCTGGGCGGCCTGCAGGTGATGCTGACGGGGGCGCTCATCGCCGGCATGGTGTATCTGGCCGGGTTGTCGGTCGGCACCGCTGCCGTGGTGGGCCTGGGCCTTGCGCTGTCGTCCACGGCGTTTGCCTTGCAGACACTGGCCGAGCGCAATGAACTCTCGACCCGCCATGGCCGCGCGGCTTTCGCCATCCTCTTGTTTCAGGACGTGGCCACCATTCCTATCCTCTCGATGATTCCGCTCTTGGGCGGCGCAAGCCTTGAGAGTGAAGCGCCCGTGTGGTTATCAGTGCTGCGTGTCATCGGCGTTGTCGCGGCGGTGATCGTGGGCGGCCAATTCCTGCTGCGCCCGGTTTTGCGCGGCATGGCCAGCACGCGCATCCCCGAACTGTTCACCGCAACCGCCTTGCTGATCGTCACCGCCACGGCCTTGCTAATGAACTGGGTGGGCGTGTCCATGGCCTTGGGCGCATTCCTGGCCGGGATGCTGCTGGCCAATTCCGAATACCGCCACGAGCTTGAGGCCGACATCGAACCCTTCAAAGGTTTGCTCCTGGGCCTGTTCTTTATCTCGGTGGGCATGGGCCTGAACCTGCGCCTGCTGGTGGATGCGCCTTTCAGTATCGCAGGGCTGGTGGCCGCCTTGCTGGCGGTGAAGTTTGCGGCCCTCTATGCGCTGGGCCGTCTTTGGGGACTGGGCAAGGCTGCTTCCAAAGACTTAGGCGTGTCCATTGCCCAAGGCGGCGAGTTCGCCTTCGTTATCTTCGGCGCGGCGGTGGCTGCGGGGCTGATGAGCACGGGACAGAACGAGCTTCTGGTGCTGGTGGTCAGCTTGTCCATGGCCGTGTCGCCGCTGCTCAGCATCATCAATGATAAGCTGACCGAAAAGTTCATGCCTAAGAAACCCAAACCCTTCGAAACGATGCCGGACGAGGAAAATCCGGTTATCATCGCGGGCTTCGGCCGCTTCGGTCAGATCACCGGCCGCGTGCTGGCGGCGCGCAAAATTCCGTTCACGGCGCTCGATGCCAGCCCCGAGCAGGTGGATTTCGTCAAGCGCTTCGGCAACAAGGTCTACTACGGTGATGCCTCGCGGCTTGACCTGTTGCGCGCGGCCCGCGCCGACGCGGCCCGGATTTTCGTGCTGGCGATTGACGACGTCGAGGCCTCGGTGCGCACGGCCCAGACCGTCCGGCGGCATTTCCCGCACCTGAAAGTCTACGCACGGGCCCGCAACCGCCAGCATGCCTACCGGCTGATGGACCTGGGTGTCACGCTGATCCAGCGCGAGACGTTCCTGTCGGCGCTCGATCTGACGCGTGATGTTTTGCTGGGCCTCGATATCTCACGCGCCGATGCCGACCGCACGGTGCGGTTGTTCCGCGACCATGACGTGAATCGCCTGTTCGAGCACTACAACCACTACACCGATCAACAGAAAATCGAGGCGCTGGCGAAGGCAGGGATCAAGGAACTGGAGGAAATGTTCGAGCGCGACGCCGAGGAACAGGCGCGCCAATCCTCGGAACTTCACACCACCGGGTAGCGGCGGTAGCGGCGGGCGGCCCAGGCCGACAGCAGAACGGCTGCGATCAGCAGAAACACGATGGGGCCCCAGGCCATGCCTTGCGCCAGGGTCAGCCCGGGCGCTTGATAGTTGAACGCCGGAATGGCGTCGAAGTCGGCCGCCGTCAGGCGCTGGCCCTTGATGATCCGGCCCGTGAAGAACCCGCGCCAGTCGCCATGAAATTTCAAGACCTGGCCGACGAAATCGGTGAAGCGCTCGTTGCCCGTGCCCACCAGGGCATTCAAGGCTTGTTGGGCGGCGATGGCGGGCGAGGTGTATTGCAGCAGCGCGACAACGCCCTCGCGCTTCTCGGCTTGCGCCTCGAACTCGGCCATGATGGGCGTGACCACCTTTTCCACGGCGGCATCGGTCGCCAAGACTTGAATGTAAAAGCCGTCCATGGCCCCGGCCGAGGCGCCCGCCAGTTCCGGGTGATCGAACAGATAAGCCTCGCGCGCGGAGGCGGCTTCCTTGTCGGCTTCCTCGGTGGCTTCGCGGATTTCCGTGGTCAGTTCTACACGCGAGGGGGCCGGATACAGCGTGCTGGCCACCACATTGACGATGCTGGGCACCACCACCACGAACAGCAGCCACACGTTGGCCAGAATCACGCCGTTGGTTACCGAGGGCAGGGCCATGGCGTTCACCAGGAACGCCAGGGCGAACCAGAACGCGGCGTAGCCCACGATGACGGCGAACCACAAGGCCAGTTGTGTCATCACAGGCGGGGTGAAAGGCGCGCCCACCAGGACTGCCGATAAAATCACCAGCGCCAGCAGCAAACTGACCAGGATCAGCGCGCGGGCGGCCACCTTGGCCAGGATCAGGGTGCGCAGCGTAACGCCCTGGGCGGCGATCAGGCCCAAAACGCCGCCTTCCTTTTCGCGCGACATGAGGTCGAAGCTGACGGCGATGATCAGGATGGGCAGCACGAAGATCATCACAAAGGCCACGTCGAAGCTGCCGGTCATCTGCGACAGGGGGTTTTGGATCTCCGAGGCGCTGAGGAACGTATGGCTGGGGTGCGCCGTGACGCGGTAGTAGAAGGGCTGCACGTCGCTCTGTCCCACCGAGAGGGGCGCAAGCGGGTCGTGGCGCATCACCGCGTAATGCCCCAGGATCGACAGGCCCACGTTGCCGGGACTGGCCACAGACGGCGGATCGCCCACGGGGTTGGCGTCGTAGCGCTGCACGCTGTTCTTTAGCGCTGTCTGTGTCGTGGCTTCGTCCTGGTTCAGCTTGGCGGCGGTGGCGCTCATCTGCTCGAAGCGCGCCTTGCCGTTCAGGGCGGCGGCGACCGTCAGCAGCACCAGCAATCCCAAAATCGCCCACCAGGTGCGGTTGCCGGACAGTACCCGCAGTTCTTGACGGAAAATGATGCCGAACATTACGAGGCCAGGGCCTTCAGTTTGCGCGCCGCCAGAACCCCCGCGACGATGGACGCCGCCAGCCACAGCAGCATGGCCATGAAGCTGGGGCCGAGGCCCGCCAGCAGCTTCGACAGCGGCTGGTGCGTGTAGGTGAACGCGCCCACCTTGGCCCACAGCTCGGGCCCCGCGCGGTAGTCGGGGTTGGCCCCGGTGGAATTCATGGTCATGGCCTTGTTCATGGTGTCGATCATGCTGCGGCGGAAAGTTTCCGCCTGGCCCGCGAAGCCGATGTGCGTGCCGAGCGACGTTTCGGCCAGTTCCATCGAGGCCATCTGCACCGCCAGGCGCGGCGACAGCACGGTGAGCGCTTCGAACACGCCCTTCTGCTTGTCGAACGCGCCGTTCAACAGCCCGAAGTGCTTGTCGAACACGGCGTTGCTGACCTGCTCCTGCAGGCCCAGCACGATACCCTGGAAGTTGATGGGCAATTTTTCGATGGCGTCGGTTTTATACAGACGCAAGGTCTGCTCTTTACGCTCGGCCACCAGGGCGTCCAACGTTTTTCCGCCGATGCCGTTTTCCATGTCGGCGGCAATCGCCTTCTGGAACTCAACAGTCGTCGGCGTGGCGTAGACCAGGCGGGCGGCGTCGGCGGCGACCTTGGGCAAGGCCACGCTGGAGACGGCCCAGAACGCCACCATGATAACTAGCGCGCTGCGCGAGGAATCGGCGGCCGCCGAGACCGCCAGCGTGAGAAAAAGAAAGATCGCAGCATAGACGGTATAAACGCCTACCAGCACCAGAGCGTGGCCGATGAAGGCGCTGCCGCCGGGCGCGAGCGTTAAGCCGATCAGGCCCAGCAGGAACACCGGCACGACGAAAAGCCCTGCCGCCCCCGCCGCGCCCAAAGCCTTGCCGAACAGCAGCTTTACGGGCGAGACGCCCATGGCCAGCACTTGGCGCAGCGTGCCTTGCTCGCGCTCGCCCGCGAAGGCCGCGAAACCGAGCAGAATCACCAGCAATGGCAGCAGCATTTGCAGCGTGAAGGCGCCCGTCAATTCCCCGAAGCGGGCAATGGCGGTGGCATCGCGCGCCGGTTCGCCTTCGGCAAAGTTCTGTTTGTGCGCTTCCAGCCAGATCGACACGCCCGTGAAGCCCGAGACACCCGTATCGAAGAATGAAAGGGGTGTGACAGGCTTGAAGGCGTAGACGCCATAGTGTGCCGCGGCGTGCGGGTTCTTCTCGCCCTGGTTCTGCCACTGGGTGTTGACGATGCTTTGCGCGGCCTCGCGTTCCTTGGAGATGTCGGCGTAGCGTTGCGCGGCCGAGGCGAGGGCGGCCACCAGCATCAGCGCGAAGATCGCCGCCGACCACATGACGCGGCCGTCGCGCAAGGCCGAGACCAGTTCCTTTTTCGCAATCGACGCCAACATGATCCGGCCTACTTGATGCTGAACTTACTTAATACTGACCGTAAGCTCGAAGCTGACCTTGTCGAAATCGGTCACGAAGGCATCGACGCGCAAGGTCCAGTCGCCGGGAATGATCATTTCCTTGAACACCGCATGCCACATGCCGTTGCCGACATTCTGGCCTTTCACCATCACGTCGGCAATGCCCGCCGCCGCCAGGTTGGCGTTGATCTCAAGATCGGCCAGCGTCAGCACCTGGCCGTCCTTACCCTTTACGGTGGCCATGATCATGTTTTCGCCGGCCTTGGCGGGCGTCACTTCCACATCAACGCTGTAGCCATCGGCCTGCACAGTGGTCTTGAAGCCGTCCATCTGCATGGCCGCACCCGCGGCGGCCTGGTCGCCCAGCGCGCGCGGCGGAATCGTCAGCGTGAGCGTCATGGCCGCACCCAGGATCAGCACATAGAGTGCGAACTCGACGCGGATGGTGCGCCGGATGCGCGCCAGACCCGTCGCATCGCCCTTTTCCAATGCCGGGGTCAATACAAGCTTATTGTAGCCCGCCAGCGCCAGAATGACGGCCACCAGCACCACTTTGCGGAATAATCCGTTGCCGTAGACGGTGGAGAGGATGTTGGCCGGGCTTTGCACCTGCACCCAGGAAATAACGAGGCCGCTCGCGATAATCAGCGCCACACTGTAAACCGCCCACACCGAGAACTTGTTCATCACCGCACCCGCGGCTGCCGCATCAGCGGCTTGAGTGGTCTTGTACAGAGGATAGAGCGCACCGAACCAGAAGGCGGTGCAGAACAGGTGCACGGCCACCAGGGTGGCCATCAACCACACGGGCGGGGCGGTGGCGGCGTGGCCGGTCACCAGGAAGCTGCCCACGGCCGCAACGGCGCCGACGGTGAGCGCGCCGTTCTTCGGCTTCTCAACACTGGCAGTATAGCCGTAGATCAGCACCAGCATGGCCGGAATGCCGATAACGGCACTTGGTGTGAGTGTGCTCTGCAGGCCGCGCGCCCAGGTGTCGCCAGAGAACAGCGCCGCGGCACCGCCCAGCACCATTTCAGCGCCGCCGAAACCCACGGCCAGCACATAAGCGATGGCGGAAATGATCGCGGCATTTTTGCCAAGCGTGAACGTCGCCGCCGTGACAGTTGCAGGCGTCGTGACCAGCAGCGTGAACAGCGCCGAGCCCGCTGCCAGCAGCATGCCGGCATACAGCACCCAGCGGTTGGCGGCGACGGCCCACGTCCACGGCGTGCTTGCCGGTTCGGTGCTTTGGCTCATTTGCGACAGATCGGCCATCGGCTCGCCCACCGAGAAGCCGAAGGTGGCGCCAACAGGATGGGTATCAGCCGAGATGACGCGGTAGGTCAGCACATAGGTGCCGTTCGCCAGTTCAGCGCTTAAGGGCAGGATCAGGTTATTGCCATCGATCTTGATTTCACCGGGCGCGCCGACTTCTTTGCCGGTCTTGTCCAGCACCTTGAAGAAAATCGGCCCCACGCCTTCGTTGAAATTCAGGATCAATTCCTTGGGCGAGGTCTGCAGCATTTCGTTGGCTTTGGGCGTCGAGCCCAGCAGAACGGCATGGGCCAGAACGGGGCGCGACACGCCCAGAGAGAACGCAAGCGCCAACGCGCACAGGACAAAAGCAATGCGAGCCATAGACATCACCCAAGACAGGATCGAGAGAGGAATAAAAGCGGCGGAGTGTTTTGGCACTCCGCCGCAAGATTAAGCGTCAGCTTATTTGGCCGCGGCCTTTTGCTGTGTCGGCGCTTCGGCCTTTGCGGGTTCCATCGGTTCCCACGGATACTGCGGCTTGGGCGCTTTCACGGTGATCAGGAACGGCGAGGGCGTCGCCGTCGCGGTCATGAACGTCCAAAGCTTCTTCTTGAAGTCGGGGTCGTTCAGCTTCAGTTCTTCCTTGGGCATATCTACGTACTTGTCGTCGCCCTGTTCGCAGATGTTGATGGTGCGGAAGAAGATGATCTTGCCGTCTTCCTTCGGCAGCGCGCCGCGGAACTTGAAGCCCTCGAAGACGCCGCCGGCCGGGATCGGGCTCTTGGGATCTTTCCAGGTAATTTCCTCGATCACTTCGGTGATCATGTTGCCGCCTTCACCCGGAATGGGCTTGTCCAGTTTGCGCATCTTGGTCTCAACTTTCCAGTCGCGGTTGGCGCCGACCGAGACGCGCGACAGTTCGGCCGGTATGCGTATCTTCACTTCCTTCACCGGGCTGCCTTTGCAGCCGTGCGTGACGCGCATTTCAAAGTCGGTCACATACCCGGCGTAACCTTCCATCGAAGTCAGCACATTGTGCGCCGAGGCGCTGGTCGCGATCAGGCCGCACACACCGGCGGCAACGGTTGCAAGAAATAGCTTCTTCATGGTCGTTTCTCCCCTGATAATCCGATAAATCCGAATACTTTTTCGCCCGCACATGCTCCGGCAAAACGTAACCTGCAAGCAGGGGCTTTGCTAGAGCACTCGAAGCCACATCGGCGTGATTGTGCGAGCGCCCTCACGCAGATGAGTTTGGTATGATTTGTCCTAGGCTCTTTCAGTGTTTCGAATGATCCATCTTTGAGTGGTCCATAGTTGAGTGATCGACAGCCGGAGCCGCACTGCTGCGTTTTGGCCCGGCGACTTTGTAAGCCACTGTGCCTTCGGGATTTTTGTACCAGCCGGGATCGGTGAAATCGCCTGCGGGCTGGTCGTCGCGGATTTTAATGACCGTGAACATCCCGCCCATCTCGAGATTCCCAAAGGGTCCCTTGCCCATCATCATCGGCAGCGTGTTCTTGGGGCCCTGCATATGGTCCGTGTGGTCCTGATGCTCGGCCATGCCGTTCTCGCCCATGGCCATGTAGCCGGGCAGCAGCTTGGTTATTTTCGGCAGCACGGGGGCCTGGTTGACGCCCAACGTATTGGGAATTTCATGCCCCATGGCATTCATGGTGTGATGCGACATGTGGCAATGCATCGCCCAGTCGCCGGGGATGCCGACGAACTCGATGTCGCGGATCTGGCCCACGCCGATGATCTCGGTCACTTCCGAGCGCCACTGAGCCTCGGGCCAGCGCCCACCATCGCCGCCAGTGACATGGAACT
>JAEUKM010000255.1 GCA_016793085.1 Rhodospirillaceae bacterium | reverse complement strand
TGGCCCACACGCGCCCGCCGCGGTCATAGACCTCGCTGAGCAGCTTGGCGGCTTTGGCAATCTGGCCAGTGTCGATGCGGGCCATGGCCTCGCGCATGGCCGCGAAGTACTTGGCCGCGTAGGTCGCCGCGTCGGTGATGGTTTCGGACGGAAACTGGACCGGCGACGACCCGCTCATTTAAACGCTCGGGTTCCACACGGCGCCGCCGCTTTGCACGCGGGCGCGCACCTGCTCGCGCTGGTCGAGCATGGATTTCGGCATGCGGCTGCCATAACGCGAGAACAGATCGGACTGGTCATCCAGTTCACGCAAGGCCGCCACGCGCTCGATTTCCATCAACTTGTCAAATTTGGACGCATCGAACGGCATGCCGTCCCAGGTCAGGTCGGCGTAGCGCGGCGTTAAGCCGAACGGACCCGACACCGCACCGGCGTGGGCGTGCACGCGGTCCACCACCCACTTCAGCACGCGCATGTTCTGGCCGTAGCCGGGCCACATGAATTTGCCGTTCTCGTCGCGGCGGAACCAGTTGACGCGGAAAATCAGCGGCGGGTTGCTGATCTTGTTTTTCAGGGCCAGCCAGTGGCCCCAGTAGTCGGCCATGTTGTAGCCGCAGAAGGGCAGCATCGCCATGGGGTCGCGGCGCACGGCGGCCTGGTTGACGGCGGCCGCTGTGGCTTCCGAGCCCATGGTGGCGGCCAGGTACACGCCGTGGTCCCAATCGAAGGATTGCAGAACGAGCGGGAAGGTGTGGCTCAGGCGGCCGCCGAACAGGAACGCGCTGATGGGCACGCCCTTGGGGTCGTCCCACGACGGATCCAGATTCGGGCACTGGGTGGCGGGTGCGGTGAAGCGCGCATTGGGGTGTGCAGCGGGGCGGCCCGCATCCGGCGTCCAGTCCTTGCCAGTCCAGTCGATGAGGTGCGCGGGTGCTGTGTCGGTCATGCCTTCCCACCACACATCGCCATCGTCCGTCAGCGCCACGTTGGTGAAGATCACATCCTTTTCCAGGAGCTTCATGGCGCTGGGGTTGGTTTTCACCGAGGTGCCGGGGGCGACGCCGAAGTAGCCCGCTTCCGGGTTGATGGCATAGAGGCGGCCGTCCTTGCCGGGCTTCAGCCAGGCGATGTCGTCGCCCACAGTCCAGGCCTTCCAGCCTTCAAAGCCCTGCGGCGGGATGATCATGGCGAGATTGGTCTTGCCGCAAGCCGAGGGGAACGCGGCGGCCACGTAGGTCTTCTCACCCTTGGGCGATTCCAGACCCACGATCAGCATGTGTTCGGCCAGCCAGCCTTCCTCGCGCGCCATCACCGAGGCGATGCGCAAGGCGAAGCACTTCTTGCCCAGAAGCGCATTGCCGCCGTAGCCCGAGCCGTAAGACCAAATCGAGTGCTCCTCGGGGAAGTGCACGATGTACTTGGTGGTGTGATTGCAGGGCCAGGCCACGTCTTTTTGGCCGGGGGCCAAGGGTGCTCCGACCGAATGGATGCACGGCACGAAGTCGCCGTTAGCGCCCAGCACGTCCAGCACCTTGGCACCCATGCGCGTCATGGTGCGCATGCTGACGGCCACATAGGGCGAGTCCGAAATCTCAACACCGATGTGCGCGATGTCCGAGCCCAAGGGGCCCATGCTGAAGGGGATCACATACATGGTGCGGCCGCGCATGCAGCCGTCGAACAGGCCCTTAAGGGTGTTCTTCATTTCGGCGGGGTCGGTCCAGTTGTTGTTGGGACCGGCGTCTTCTTTGTTCTTGGAGCAGATGAACGTGCGGTCTTCCACACGGGCGACGTCTGAAGCGTCGGAGCGGCTTAAGTACGAGCCGGGGCGTTTGACGGGGTTGAGGGGGATCAGGGTTCCGCTTTTCACCATCAGGTCGCAGAGCGATTTGTATTCCGCGTCCGAGCCGTCGCACCAATGAATGTGATCGGGTTTGCAGAGCGCCGCCATCTCCTCGACAAGTTTGTTGAGTTTGGCGTTACGCGACTTAAACACGATTTCTTTGTTCATCTTGCTCTCGACACCACTTGCCGGTCCGGTTCCGGTGCTGAGCCGGGGGACTGGCGCTTTTTGTTGCTCCGGCCTGGCGGTCTTGCCGTCCGGCCGGCGCCCAGGCCCGCCGTTTTAGCGTGTGCCAGGGTCTGTAGAGCCCTGGCTATAGCGGACCTGGACCCCGGATGGAATAGGCGCGATGCCCGCGCTGTACCCCATTTCGTGCAGTGGATATCGGTGCCGAAAACCGCAACTCAAGTTGCCGGAAACATTGGCATATTTTGATATGAATACTCAAAAACGAGCAGCCCGGCGCAAGCACCTTGCGCTGGCGGCATAGTCCTGCTGTGCTGCGCGCCGGATCAGCGAACGGAGGGGCTATGAGCGGGCGTTGGGACGTCATTATCGTGGGGGCAGGCACGGCAGGCCTGCCGGCGGCTATTTTTGCAGCGCAGCGTGGCGCCAAGGTGCTGGTGGTGGAAGCCTCGGAGCGCATTGGCGGAACGCTGCACCTTTCCAGCGGGTCCATGAGTGCGGCCGGAACTTCGCTGCAGCGCAGCAAAAACATCCAGGACAGCCCCGAGCAGCACTTCAAGGAGGGCCTGCGAATCAACCACGGCACCGGCAACAAGCCGATGATGCGTCTGTGGCAGGACAACGCCGCCGCCGCCTACGAATGGCTGGTCAGCATTGGCA